>CAZOMZ010000115.1:0-1774 GCA_964581065.1 uncultured Loktanella sp.
GCCACCTCAGACGCCGGCCGCAATATCATACGTGATCTCGTGTTCATCACCGGCGGAGTGGTCGCCACCTGTGGGGCGGCGTGGGTCACGGTCGGGGCGCTTGTCCTCGTCGCGGTCGCGGCTGCTGTCACGGTCACGTTCGCGGCGGGGCTCGTCTTCGTCCTCGATGACCGAAGTTTCGAACCGCAGGGTCTTGCTGCCATCGGCGCGGGTCTGGATGAAGATGCGGTCGATGCGTGCGCCGACGCTGTCACCGAAAACCTCGTCACAATCGTCAAGGCCACTGGACTGGCTGCAGTCCATGTCGGGGTAGGTTTCGTTGCACCATGTCAGAACGGCCTGATAGCAGTCGGCCAGCGTCTCGATGGCGGCATGGGCCTGCATGGGGGCAAGGGTTGATGTGGACAGGGCCGTTGTGACGGCAAAGGCTTTGATCAGGGTTTTCATTGTCATTCTCCAGTTTGGTAGGCGCTGGTCATCAGCGTTACGTCTATGGGTCGTGACAACGCGGGAAATGGTTCAAAGAAAGTTCAGATTTTTTTTGGATGCGCCGCAAAGCGTCGGTCCAAGCAAACAAAAAGACCGCCCGAAGGCGGCCTTTGTTTGGATTACTACGGGATTTACCGCCGCCGGTCGCGGCGCGATGACATGGGCTGGAACGCCACGCCCACATGGGCCTCGCAGTAGGGTTTGCCCTGCTGCACGGCCAGACCACAGAACCAGAAGTCTTCGGTGGCGGGGTCGCCCACGGGCCACTTGCAGGTTTTCTCTGTCAGTTCCATCAGCGACAGGCGCTTGGCAGTCTTTTCGACCTCATTGACCTTGGCGAGCGCCTCCGGGCTGATTTCGTTGGCCGAAGGCTGGGGTGGCAGCGGCTGGCCTGCGGGAATGATCGCGCGGCGGGCGGCGGAAATCGGGATGCCGTTCTCGTCGAGCTCGGGCTCTTCCTTCTTTTCCGGCGCAGCAGGCGCTGCCTTTGCTGCCGGTTTGGGCTTGGCTGCCGGCTTGGCTGCGGCGGCAGGCTTGTCCTTGGGGGCAGGCTTGGCAGCCGAGCCGCCCGAGCCGGCACGGTTCGACAGGCCAAGGCGGTGCACCTTGCCAATGACGGCATTACGGGTCACGCCACCGAGTTCCTTGGCGATCTGGCTGGCCGATTGGCCCTCGCCCCACATCTTTTTGAGCGTCTCGACGCGCTCGTCAGTCCAGGACATATGAATTCCTTTGGTTGTCAGGCCGGATCCATCGTTGCCGAGATCAGGCCCTTTGATCACATCAAAGGCACATTAAACATTGTCGCCGGTGATGTGAAGGCTTGGGCCGCCGGTTTTCTTGGTCTGGCAGACAGAGATGCAGACAATCCGGCGGGTTCTTTACGGTCTGTCCTGCAATCAGCGCACGCGGACGAAGGTGATCCCTTCGATCACGGTGTCATATGTGACCTCGCCCAACGCGGGGTTCAGCTCGTTCATCTCTTCCAGCGAGATCCGCCGCGGCAGGTTGTTCAGAAAGTTCCAGACGTCGGTTGATGCAAAGACCGCCGCACACTCGATCCCGTTTTCGGTCAGGTAGGCCGGTTCGTTGTTGCAGGCTTCGCTGCCGTAGCGCACGCCGAAACTGGTCTGCGCGACAGCGGTCGCTCCGGTCAGCGCCATGCAGAAAGCCAGCGTCAGAGATTGGGTCAGTTTCCGGTTCACTGTGGGCTCCTCAAAGAGGCGAATACCCTTTGAGGCTATGAGACTTCTGTGTGTTTCACAACAGGTTTCGCGCTTGTCCC
>CAZOMZ010000115.1:1874-6304 GCA_964581065.1 uncultured Loktanella sp.
TGCCGAAACTGATCGTCCAGAACGGTTCTGTGCCAAAGCAGGACAACTCGGACAAGGTGGGCGCCTCATCGCGGGCCACCAGATAGCGCAGCGCAACCCAGCCGGTCCGTTCCTGATGGTTGATCCGGCCCCAGTTGCCCGCAAGACTGAGCGCCGTGACCTCAATGTCTGTCGCATCCGCTGCAAGGCGCCCGATGATCTGTGATGAGGCGTCAGGCAAAGCGCGGATGTTCAGATGGTCATCAGCCTTCACACCTGAGACGTCGAAGAGCTGCGGCAGGGCCGGGGCGGTCTGGTCCGCGGTCAGTGTGGTGCTGCACAGGGCAAGCAGGATCGCGATGAGTTTGCGCAAACTGGAACTCCGAGTTTTGCGCCCAAACCTACCACCATCCAAAGGGCAATTGCACTTTTCCTTTCGCGTCATTCCGTTATGTCAGGGCACAGAAGAGGATCAAACCGATGACACAACCGATGCAGATGGGCGTGCGCCGCTTCGGGCGCGTGAACTGGCTGGGCACTTGGACGCTGGTCCGGCGCGAGATCAGCCGTTTCATGAACGTCTGGTCGCAGACCGTGATGGCCCCGCTGATCAACGCAGGGCTATTCCTGATGATCTTTACCATCGCGATCGGATCACAGAGGGGCGACGTCATGGGCGTCGACTTCATGACCTTCCTGACGCCGGGCATCCTGACCATGACAGTGATCCAGAATGCCTTTGCCAATACCTCGTCCAGTCTGGCCTCCGCCAAGGTGCAAGGCAATATCGTGGACACGCTGATGCCTCCCCTGTCAGCGGGCGAACTGGTCGCCGGATACATCGGCGGCGCGGTCGCACGCGGGGCGCTGGTTGCTGTCGTGATTGCCATCGGGGCGGCACTGTTCCTGGGGGTCGGGGTGCAGTCGCTGATTTGGGTCGTGACATTCGTCTTTCTCGGGTCGGTCCTGATGGGCGGGTTGGGCATGATCGCTGGCATCTTTGCCAATAAATTCGACCAGCTGTCCGCCATCTCGAACTTTCTGGTAACGCCGTTGGCGTTCCTGTCGGGCACCTTCTATTCAATCGAGGCATTGCCGCCTTTGATGCAGACGCTCAGCCACGCGAACCCGTTCTTCTACATCATTGATGGTGTCCGCTACGGTATGATCGGTGTCAGCGACAGCAGCCCCTGGATCGGCCTTGCTGTTGTCACGGCCGCATGTGTGGCGGTGATTGCCGTCTGCCTGCGCTGGATGCACACCGGCTACCGTTTGAAACCCTAAAGGCCGCCGCGCACCGGAATGCCACGTTCGGCCATGATTTCAACCAGCGTGTCCTCATCGGGCAGATCAAGTGCAAAGATCCCCTCACGCTCGTCATCCTTGTAGACGATGATGTAGGAGATCTCGTCACTGACATTGGCTGCCTGAATATAGGCGATGTTGTCCAGCGGCACGGGGCGCGGTTTGCGCCATGCGGCCAGTGTCAGATGCGTGTTATCGACTTTGATCCCGTAGGTCGGTCGCGGCAGGAAAATCCAGCCCAGCGTGAGTGCAGCAAAAAGAACCAGCAAAGGCACAAGATCAAGCAGACCCGAGGAATAGACCAAGGCCCCCAAGACAGCCGTGACCAGCCCGGCAAGCCAGATCACCCCCCGTCCGGGTTTGCGTTTATAGACATAGGCATCGCTCATGAATTGCGCCTAGCTTAGAAAAATGGCTGGATTTTGGCACATGTAAGTCGCGTTACGTAACGGCAGCGACCCGCCTTTCCCGCCATGCCAAGAGCGAAGCTCCGCCCAAGATGACAAGGGCGCCTGTGATGCTGATTGCGTCCGGCCAGACATCAAAGATCAGCAGATCGTAGAGGCTCGCGAAGATCAGCGTCACATAGCTGAAGGGTGTGATAAAGCTCGCGTCGGCGCGCGCCATTGCGTTGACAAAGCAGGCCTGTGCAGTGGCCATCAGCATCCCCAAACCGGCCAGAGCCGCCCATTGCGCCGCTGTCGGCATCTCCCAGACCGGCAGCACGGCAATGCTTGAGATCACCAGACCCAGGCTGTTGTTGATCAGCAGGATCTGGAACGGCCGCTCGCGCCCGGCAAGCTTTTTGATAAAGATCAGCTCCATCCCCATGATCACCGCCGCTGCCAGCGCCAAGAGCCCCGCCAGCTGAAAACTGTCCGGTCCGGGGCGCAGCAGGATCAATGCGCCGATCAACGCGGTAAGGGCGGCAAACCAGCGCCACGGGCCGACCCGCTCACCCAAAAGCGGGATCGCGAGCAGCATGCAGAAAACAGGGTTGAGAAAACTGATCGCGGTCGCATCGGCCAGCGGGATATAGGCCACGGCGGCAAACATCAGCGTCACGCCGCCCCAACCGAAAAGCGTCCGCCCGATGTGCAGCCCAAGATGCGGTCTGCTTAGTCTTGGCCTGACGATAGCGGCGACACTGGCGATGGCCAGAAATGCAAAGAGAAAGCGCCCGTGGCTGACCTGCAAGGGATGCAGCGGATCGCCCAGCACATCCGTGCCAAGCGCCTTCGCGATCAGTGTCGTGGCCGCGATAAATGCGGTGGCGCTCAGCATGAAGGCGATCGCCGCCGGTGGATTCAGGGTCTGGGGATGCATCAGGTGTCCGTTGACGAATGAGAGGGCGGTTGGCGCAGCCTAGCTGAGTTCCAGCACTTCTACAGCAAGGATCGTCGGCATATGCCGTGCGATTTCCTCCCATGTGTCGCCTTCGTCGAAACTGGCAAAGACCGACCCGCTGTTGGTCCCGAAATAGAGACCCGCAGGATCACGTCTGTCGCCGCTCATCGCCTGCCGCAGCACAGTAAAATAGCAGGCCTCTTGCGGCAGGCCGTTGCGGCAGGCCTCCCACGACTGCCCCGCATCGCGCGACCGCCAGACGGCTGCGGCGGCATCCGGCGGGAACCGGCCCTTGCTGTCTCCGTTGAGGGGGAGCGTCCAGATCGTGTCGGGATCGCGCGGATGCACGCGGATCGGAAAGCCGAAGGTCGAAGGAAGACCGTCGTTGATGTCATCCCAACTGCGCCCGCCGTCGGAGGACCGCCAGACACCATGGTGGTTCTGCTGGTAGAGCACATCGCCATTCCCCGGCGCGCGCATCATGTTGTGGACGCAATGACCGGTTTCACCGTCGCGCGGTGCGGCAGGGTGGTCGTGGCCTTCGCAGGCGGCAGCATTGGTCAGCCGGTTGCGCCGCTCCCATGTCACACCGCCATCTTCTGAGGCAAAGACCCCCGCAGCTGAGATGCCGACCCACAGTTTCTCGGGGTCTTCGGGATCGGTCACAATCGTATGCAGCACCAGCCCCGCAGCGCCCCCGTTCCAGTCTTTTGCCGACGGATGATCGGTCAGGCCGTTGAGCTTTTCCCATGTGGCGCCACCGTCGGTGCTGCGCAGCAGCGTTGCGGGCTTGACCCCCATATAAAGCGTGCCGTGGTCATAATGCATCGACCAGACGTTGCTGAAGGCATCGCCAAAGGGCAGGGGATCGCCGGTGACACCCATTGCCTTGGCAAATTCCGGCTCGCTTTCGGCCCAGCCGTCGATCTGGCCGCTGGTCAGGCGGGTCAATGTCCATGTCGCGCCCTTATCGTGCGAAGACCAGACACCCGCCCCGAAAAAGTCGCCGCCGCCGCCTGCCCAGAGGCGTCCCGTTGCAGGGTCACCGATCACATGCCCGATGGACCAGCCGTTGCAAAAGGGGCCGCGCACGGACCAGCTATCGCGGTCGGCGGTGCCATCAATCAGGAATGCGCCCTTTGTGGTGCCGACAAGGACGGTCGGATTCGGATATGTCATCTTAGCCCCCGCTGTTTGGGCCAGATTAACACATCTGGGGCCAAAACAAGCGATTTCTGCCGCGGGCAGCTTGGCTGCAAAAAGGTCTTTCCCAGACGTCAATGCTGGTCTATGCAAGCACCCATGACAACAACGATGACATATGAAATCCGACGCCGACGCTGATCCAGCGCCGCCCGTCATCCTGTTGTTCACCCACCCTTTACATTGTTGACTCACCCGAAAGGTTCTGACCCAATCGGGGCTACCGAAAAGGAAGATCGTCATGATCGCTTCTATTCTGCCGACCTATTCCCGCGCGCCTCTGACATTCGTGTCCGGCGAAGGCTCTTGGCTGACGGAAGCGGACGGGCGACGTTTTCTGGACCTTGGTGCGGGGATCGCGGTGAACGCGCTGGGCCATGCCCATCCGGCATTGGTCGAAGCCCTGACAGGTCAGGCGCAGGCGCTCTGGCATGTCTCGAACCTTTACAACATCCCCGCGCAGCAAAAGCTGGCGGATGCGCTGGTAGAAAAGACCTTTGCCGATACGGTGTTCTTTACCAATTCGGGGACGGAGTCCTGCGAGCTCGCCGTCAAGATGGCCCGCAAATACTGGTATGACAAAGGCCAGCCCGACC
>CAZOMZ010000116.1:0-6288 GCA_964581065.1 uncultured Loktanella sp.
ACATCCAGTCGGTCACGTCGAGCGCGTGGCCCCCGGCCTCTTCGGTCAGTTTGATACGGTAGTTGAGCAGCACAGCAGAACCCTTCTGCTGGCCCGAACCGGCGCCCACCAGATCAGGGGCTTCGGCCTTGATGCGACCGTCATTGCCAAGGGTCAGGGTCCAGATGCGGTTCTGCACCGATCCGCTGTCATAATAGAACTTCTCGGTCATTGTGCCGACGTTGCCGTTCCAGCTTGCCTCGAAATCAGCCACGAAGCGGGACGTAACCTTTCCGGTCGGGCCGTAGATCACGCCTTCGCAGACAATCGGGCCGTTGAAACGTTCGCGGATATCAAAGATCGGGCCGTCAGCGTAGTCATCGGATTTCTGTGCCCAGAAGGAGACGTAGCGCTCTTTCAGGAAGGCCGCGACGAGCATCAGCGCCGCCCCGATCAGAATGTAGGTCATAAACGACATCGTTTAGTCCTCGATCTTCGTGGCAATCAGCAACCCGATTGCCAGCAATTTCAAAAGCGATGGCACCAATGCATAGAGCATCGTCAACATCGTGATGGCCTCGGCTGGCAGGTCAGTTGCGCCTGCTTCAAATCCGGACCGTTCAAGTAGCGGCAGCAGAACCACCGCGGCGAAGGCAAGCGTGAACTTGTTCACCAAATTCCAGAGACCGAAACCCTGCCCGCCATTGGGCGAGATCACAGCCATACGTTTTGCAAACATCGCGGGCAGCAAAGTCAGGTCTGCGCCGATCGTTGCACCACTTAATACGCAGACAACGGCAAAGGGGATCACATCTCCCGGGGATAAAGTCAGCGTATAGCCGAATGAAGCGACCGCCAGACACATTGCCACGATCAGGATCGGCTTGGGATGAAAGCGACGGGCGAGAGCCGACCAAAGCGGCGACGAGATCGCGGCGGCAAGAAAAAACAGCACCAGAAGCGCGCCTTCCCAACCCGGCGCACCCAGTTTGCTTTCGACGTAGAACAGGAAAAGGGTCGAGGACACCGCCAGCGGCGTGGCGTTGACCAGTGCGAGGATCAGCAGCTTGCGTGCTGTCGGATCGGTCACGATTGTGCGGATCTGGGTCGGCTCCTGCCCGACGCGGCCCTTCCATTCGGGCCACATGAAGAAGGCGGCAATCAGCGTTAGCGCGGCAAAGCCAAAAGCGAAACCTGCGAAGGGGTCGGCGATGACGCCGATCAGCACGGTCGGGATGACAGCCGCGACGCAGACGCCGATCAGCGCCCCGCTTTCGCGCCATGCTGCCAGTCTGACATGGCCCTGCGGGTCATCACCTGCCTTGCTGATCCCTTGCGCGTAGAAATTGATCGTCAGGAAACTGAATGCCGTAAACAGTCCCGTCACCGTGATCCCGAACCACCAGAGCGGGTCAATTGGAGGCGCCACAGCGAATAGCCCGATCATCGACAGCGCCATGATCCCGGCAACGACCGTGATGGCGATCTTCTTGCGCCCGACCAGTCTTTCACTGATCCAGCCCAGAACGGGGTCCTGCACCATGTCGAACAGGCGCAGCGCAAAGAGCAGGGTGCCTAACGCGGTCAGGCTGACGCCAAAGGTGTCGGCATAGTATTTGGGCGCGTAGATGTAGATCGGCAGACCTGCACCAGCCAGCACAGCCGCAAAGAGGGAATATGCTGGCATCCGCTCGGTGAGCGCGCTCACCGGCTCACCTCTTGCGATGGTGGGGTCGGTTGCGAGCGGAATGTCGCGCCCTTGAACCAGAGCTTGAGCGCCTGCCAATGGATCAGCGCCAACACACGGCGCGAGCCGAAGGGGCGGCGCAGCGCGGCGCGGACGATACTGCCGTTGCTGATCGGCTTGCGCGGGCCTGTCAGTGTTGCGATCAGACCGCCCTTGCCACGCGAATAGTCGATCCAGATACCGATGCTGTCAGATTGGATGTCAAAGCGGAAGGTATAGCCACCCTCGATGGGCTGGAATGGCGAGACATGCATCAGCTTTTGTGCCGAGATGGTGTCCGCCTTGGTGATCGCCCGCCCGTCTTTGTGTCGGCAGAGGTAGGAATGGCGGTCGCCAAAGGTATTTGTCACCTCGGCAATCACCGTGCGCAGGGTGTTGCCCTTGTCATAGCACAGCCAGAAGGACACCGGATTAAAAACATGCCCGAGCACGCGCGGCTGGGCGAGCAGCTCGATCCGGTCGGCGTCGGTGATCTGGTATTGAGCCAGCACGTCGCGCACCCAAGCCGCGCCAACACCGCGCTTGGGCGGGCCGCCATGGTCGCTGTCTTGCAGCGACATCAGGTTGCCCTTGTTGCGGGAGAAAAAGGCAGGGGTGTCGACCTCTGCCTCGGCGTCCATCAGTACGTAGTCGATCGAATAGCGGAAAGCGTTCTTCGTCGCCCCCCGCCGCCCGTGATAGGTCTCGGCTGCGATATGATGGACCGCAGAGGTCACTCGGCGGCCACTTTGAGGTGTTCCAGCGCATTGAGCGAATGGACCACGTCAAGCGCGCTGGACAGCCCATCTTCGTGAAAGCCGTTCTTCATCCATGCACCACAGAACCACGTCCGGTTTGATCCGTTCATGGCAGCGGCGGCCTTTTGTGCGGCGATTGCCTCAAGATCATAGACAGGATGGCGCAGGGTGACCTCGTCCCAGATCAGCTCTTCGCGGATCGGGCGTTTGGTGTTCAGCGTGACCATGATGTCCTCGCCCTTCAGCCACGGTTGAAGCGAGTTCATCCAGTAGGTCAGGTTAATCTCGGTGTCTGTGCGGTTTGCGTCCTCGGTATAAATCCACGACGACCAGACCTGACGGCGCTTTGGCATAATCGATGTGTCGGAATGCAGGACAACGCGGTTTGGCTGGTAACGCACAGCGCCCAGAACCGACTTTTCGACGCCTGTCGCATCAGACAGCATCCGCAGTGTGTCGTCCGAGTGGGTCGCAAAGACCACCTCGTCAAAGTGTTCCCAATCGGCGCCTTGCGTTTTCACCTCGGCACCGTCGGTGGTGCGGCGCACGGCATCAATCCCTGCGCCAAGGCGGATGTTCACGCCACGCTGGATCATGTCCTCGCCCAGACGCGACACATACTGTTGCGAGCCACCGTCGACCGTGAACCACTGGTGCTGGCCCGTGGCGCTGAGCAATGCATGGTTGTCGAAGAACTTCATCATCGCATAGGCGGGGAAGTCGAGGATCTGCTCTTTCGGGGTCGACCAGATCGCGCCCGAGAAGGGCAGCAGGTAGTGGTCGCGGAAATAATCGCTGAGGTTCAGCTTTTTCAACAGCTGCCCGATGGTCAGGCTTTCATCTTTGCTCGCGTCCAACCCTTTGGTGTTGAACTTGACGATGTCGGCCAGCATGCGCAGGAATTTCGGGTTCGCTATGTTGCGGCGCTGGGCGAAGAGCGCGTCCATGCTGGTCAGCGCATATTCCAGTTTGCCGCCAGCAAAGGACGCACCAAAGCTCATATTGCTTTCGGTGACGGGCACCTTGAGGTGCTCGAACAGCTTGGTCAGGTTCGGGTAGTTCGCATAGTTGAAGACGATAAAGCCGGTATCGACAGTCTGGTCACCGTTGCGTCCGGCCATCTTGGTCCTTGCATGACCACCCAGCCGCTTCTCGGCCTCGAACAAAACAACCTGATGATCTTTGGCCAACGCATGCGCTGCCCCCATCCCGGAAATGCCTGCCCCAATTACCGCAATCTTTCTGGGCACGGCCGTCCCGGTCTCAAATGGCATACTTGTTGCTCCGCATGGTTGAACTCTGCTTACCTTTCTTCTTACGCCACCACAACTTAGCTGGATCACAAGAAAATCTCTGGTCTGGATGATCCAGTCTCAACTGAACCACGTATCAAGGTCATGTTCACAGAGAATGCTTCTCTTGCAAAAGCGGATGCGCAGCGTGGTCGGGCCGCGTATGCTGCGACTCGTGCGATTGGGTCGCGCCCAGCGGAGAAGAAGACTGTGACAGCCGAAACGGCAACAAAGCGTATGGCGTGGGTCGCCCAGGTCCTCGCCGTCAGGGACGACAAGGACCGCGCGGCATTTGCCGAACTGTTTGCCTACTTCGCGCCACGCGTGAAGTCGTTTTTGATGAAGTCGGGGGCCAGCCCGGATCTGGCAGAGGAATGTACACAGGAGGTCATGGCGACCCTTTGGAATAAGGCTCATATGTTCGATCCCGCCAAGGCGAGCGTGTCGACGTGGATCTTTACGATCGCACGGAACCGCAAGATCGACATTCTGCGCAAACAGCGCCGGCCCGAACCCGAGGAACTGCCATGGGGTCCCGAAGCCGAACCTGATCAGGTCGAGGTGATGGGGCTGCAACAAGAAACGGAACAACTTGGCCGCGCATTGGCAACTTTGCCGGTCGAACAGAGACAACTGATCGAACGGGCCTATTTCGGGGATCTGAGCCACAGCGAGATTGCTGCAGAGACCGGTCTCCCGCTCGGGACGATCAAATCAAGGATTAGACTGGCGCTGGATCGTTTGCGCCACGCAATGAAGTGAAGACGAAAATGACAAAGATCAAACATCACCTGACCGAGCCCCTTTTGATGGGATATGCCGCCGGCACGCTGCCGGAGGCGTTCAATCTGGTGGTCGCAACGCACATCTCGATGTGTGACACCTGCCGTGCCGCACTGGCCGAGTATGAGGCTGTGGGTGGCGAGGTCATGCTTGAAGGTGAACCGGTCGTTTTGGCTGAGGATGCTCTTGCAGCCACCTTGGCGCTGATCGACAGCGGATTTGATGCAACCCCGAGCCAGCCGAAGCGCCGTGTTGAATCCATTTTCCCCGGCCCGCTCCAGGATTATGTCTCAGGGGATATCGATAGCCTGAAATGGCGCAAGATCGGCGGCGGAGTGAGCCAGCTGGTGCTTGAAACCTCGTCCGAGGCGACGGTCCGCCTGCTCCGTATTCCCGGCGGTACCGCCGTGCCTGATCATGGTCACCGCGGCACCGAGCTGACTTTGGTCCTGCAAGGCGCCTTCGTCGATGAAAGCGACCGTTTCGGCGCGGGCGATGTCGAGGTGGCGAATGAAGATGTCGAGCACACTCCGGTCGCCGAACAGGGCGTGGACTGCATCTGTCTGGCTGCGACGGATGCGCCGTTGCGCTTCAACAGCTTCGTGCCGCGCATCGCACAGCGGTTCATCGGGATCTAAACCTTCCCCAAGAAAACTATTGGCCCTGCTTTGCGGGGCCTTTTTTCTTGCGACGCGGCTGCGTTCGTTGATCAGACTGAATGATAGGTCTCGGTGTGACCGTCGACCGCAATGGCCTGACCAGAAACAAAGGCCGCGGCATCAGATGACAGGAACAGGCACATATCCGCGATTTCCTGTGGGGTCGCAAAGCGGCGCATTGACGTGCCAGAGGCATAGTCTTCGAAAACCTCTTCCGGTGTTCCACCCCGCGCCTCGGCCTCTGCCGCCAGCACGCGGTCCATGCGATCGCCACTGACCGCGCCGGGGCAGATCGCGTTGCAGCGGATGCCGAAGGGGCCGAGTTCTGTGGCCAGCGTCTTGGTCAGCCCGATCACCGCCCACTTGGCGGCAACATAGGGCGCGCGGAAAGGCACAGCATAAAGGCCGGAGGTCGAGGACAGGTTGGTAATCACGCCCGACCCTTGCGCCTTCATCGCCGGAGCAATGCGGCGACAGGTCAGCATCTGTGCATCCAGATTGACCGCAAGACAGGTCTTCCATCGGGCAAGGTCGAGGTCTTCGATCGGCCCCGCCTGACCGGCAATGCCGGCATTGTTCACCAGCACATCGCAACCGCCCAAGACCTCCAGTCCGGCTGAAAGCCATGCGTCAAGTGCGGTTTCATCCGTCACATCGACGACTTGGCCTGTGATGCCCGCAGGTAGCGTCGCAATCGCCTCTGCATCCACATCACAGGCAAATACTTGCGCACCTTTGGACGCGTAGCTTTCCGCGATCACCCGCCCGATTCCGCCTGCACCCGCAGTGATAATGACACGCTGGGCCATCTGTCAGCCTTTCGAAGCCAGAAGCGGCGGTGCGGCATCCGGATCAGGTGCCAGTTCTTCAAAGTCGAAGTTGTCCAGCCGGTCCGCGCGCTTGCCTGCCCGCGTCGCGGCCGTCAGGACACCCGCGACATCGTCACCGGCTTGGCGCAGATGGGTTTCCAGCTTGCCGGCCTTTTCGCCGATGATCTCGACATCGCGGTGCAAGAGCCGCAGCGCCTTGCGGATCTCGCCGGCCTGTTCGCGCATCCGCGCATCTTTCAGGATCGCGCGCATCGTGTTCAG
>CAZOMZ010000117.1:0-6284 GCA_964581065.1 uncultured Loktanella sp.
CCGACCGCATAGTAGGTCAGCTTGCCAGCGTGCACGTTCAGGCCGTTCAAAAGGTGCGGGTCGTCCTCGCAGGCGTGCCGCCAGCCTTTGTCGGCAAGCGCCAGCATGAAAGGCATGGTGGCATTGCCCAGCGCGATGGTCGACGTGCGGGCGACCGCGCCCGGCATGTTGGCGACGCAGTAGTGCATGATCCCGTCCACGTCATAGATCGGGTCTTGGTGCGTGGTGGCGCGCGAGGTCTCGAAACAGCCGCCCTGATCGATGGCCACGTCCACAAGGGCCGCACCGGGTTTCAGCTCGGCCAGTTGCGCGCGCGAGATAAGCTTGGGCGCTGCGGCGCCGGGGATCAGGACCGCACCGATGATCATATCGGCCTCGCGGGCCAGCTCGATCGTGTTGCCGGCGCTGGCGTAACTGTTCTTGAACTGCCCGCCAAAGACGTCGTCCAGATAGCGCAGACGCGGGAGTGAGCGGTCCAGCACGGTCACATCCGCGCCCATCCCTGCGGCAATCCGTGCGGCATGGGTGCCCACCACGCCGCCACCGATCACCAGCACTTTTGCGGGGCCCACACCGGGCACGCCGCCCATCAGTACGCCACGGCCGCCATTGGCCTTTTGCAGCGTCCATGCGCCGACCTGCGGGGCCAGACGCCCTGCGACCTCGGACATCGGCGCCAAGAGCGGCAGACCGCCACGGTCGTCGGTCACGGTCTCATAAGCGATCGCGGTACAGCCGGATGCCAGCAAGTCGTGGGTCTGTTCGGGGTCGGGAGCCAGATGCAGATAGGTGAACAGAATCTGCCCTTCGCGGAGCATCTTGCGCTCGACCGCCTGCGGTTCTTTCACTTTCACGATCATATCGGCGCTGGCGAAGATGTCTTCGGCGGTCGCGGCGATCTGCGCACCGGCGGCGATATAGGCGTCATCGCTGAAGCCCGCGCCTGCGCCTGCGCCGGTCTGGACGGTGACCTTGTGACCGTGATTGACGGCTTCCTGTGCCGCATTGGGCGTCATGCCGACGCGGAATTCCTGTGGTTTGATCTCTTTGGGGCAACCGATATGCATGTGTGGTCCTCCTTCTCCCTTGCGCGAAGTCTTGCGCCGGAGCGTTGCAATATCTTGGGGATTATTCTTGGCGTTAGCGGCCAACAGAGATAGAAATGTGCGCAATATGATCACTTGTTCGAAGGTTTGTGCGCAGAATGGATATCGACAGTATTGATCGCCGAATCCTCGAGGTGCTGCAGAAGGCAGGCCGCATGTCGAATGCAGAGCTCTCTGAGAAGGCGAACCTGTCGCCGTCGGCCTGTCACCGCCGCGTCCAGCGGCTCGAAAAAGAGGGGTATATCCGCGACTATGTGGCCCTTCTGGATCCGCGCAAGGTGGGTCGCCCGACAACGGTATTTGTGGAAATCACCCTCAGCGGGCAGGCCGACGAGGTGCTGGATGCGTTCGAGCGGGCCGTGGCCCGCGTGCCTGATGTGCTGGAATGTCACCTGATGGCGGGCACAGCGGACTATCTGCTGAAGGTCGTGGCGGGCGATACCGAGGATTTTGCGCGCATCCACCGCAAGTATCTGGCGACCTTGCCGGGGGTGGCGCAGATGCAGTCGTCCTTTGCCCTGCGGACAGTGCGCAATACCACTGCACTGCCGGTGGATCGTTGAGACCCTTTGCCGCCCATCGGCGGGTTTCCGCAAAGCCGCGAAAAAATCCTGCCCGACATATTCTTGGCCGATTGCCGGAATAGTAACCTCTGTGCTTTAGGCCCGATGAGGCCAACCTTTGAATGCGGAGTGACCGATCATGTGTATCTTGTGCGGTTGTGTCGAATGTACCGGCGAGGCGGCCCTTGGTGCCGCGGGCGCGGCAGGTGCCGATGCCGGCTACGTTCTGCTGAACACCGGTGAGGTTATCATCAACAATCAGGTCAACGCCGAGCTGTCGCATAGCAACCTCAAGTGGGGGAGCGACATTCTCGGCCAGGCCAGTGACGAGATCACATGGTCGCTTTCGCTGGCCGGTCTCAACATGAGCGGATTTGCCGAGCAGCTGTTCATTGATGCCGCCAATGCGGCTTTTGACGCGTGGCAGTCGGTGGCGAACCTGACCTTCACATATATCGAAGGTGACGCCGACATCGACGTCACGACTGCGGATGCAGATCAGGTCCCTGCGCTTGCAGGAACAACGGTCGGTCTGGCCAGCTATTTCTATGGCGGCGGCGATATCTCGGGGAACCAGGTTGCCGAGATCACGGATGCAACGATCTATATGGATCTTGCAAACGCATGGTCGCCATTTGGCGAAAGCAACATCCTGAGCTATTTCGGCGTGCTCTTGCACGAGATCGGACATGCGCTTGGCCTCGACCATGTGGCGGATGCAAATCAGATCATGAATACGCCCATCTCGACGAACGCACTTGGTGACGGTGACATCGCGGGTATCCGCGTGCTCTACGGGGTGCGGCAGGTGGGGTCAGATGCGGCTGACACGCTGACGCTTCTGGACGAGAGGGCGGATCAGCCGTTCAACGCGCTTGGCGGCAATGACCAGATCACAGGGTCGTCACTGGCCGATACGATCTATGGCGGCCTCGGCAACGACACGCTTTCGGGGCAGATGGGCAACGACCGCCTTGTCGATACGCGCGGTGACAACCAGCTGAACGGGAACGGCGGAAATGACACGCTGGTCGGCGGTCTGGGCACCCTGACGGCGGATGGCGGGGCCAATGACGATATCATCATCGGCGGGATCGGGGATGACACGCTGAATGGCGGGTCTGGCAATGACGCGATCCGCGGCGATCCCAAGGGCAGCTTTCTGCATGGCAATGATAGTCTGACCGCCGGCACAGGCGACGACCTGCTTGAGGGCGGTGGCGGTGCCGATACCTTTGTCTTTGTCCCCAATGGTGGGGACAACACCATCGCCGAGATCCTCAACATCGGCAGCAATCCGACTGCCGGTGGCCGCGATTACGAGGCGGGCATCGACCGCATTGACCTCAGCGCCTTTGGGTATGCGCCCGGAGGCAGCTTTGATGCGCTCTGGTCTGATGTGAATGGCAACGCGGTCTTTAACGACCTTGCACAGAATACCCAGATCACCGTGATCGGCACGCTGGTCGACGAGTTGGATTTCATTCTATGACCCGCACTGAACGCACCCTCAAACCGGCGCTTTGCCTCCTTGCCCTCTCTGGTCTGATGGCTTGCGGGGGCTCAGGTGGCGTGACTGTCGTCGAAGAAGAAGACCCGGCCTACATCCTGTTGGACAATCGCGGGGCGACCGGACAAGTGCCCGTCGCCTATGTGCTGCTTGATGGCGACAGTCCGGTGTCGGGTGACGCGATGCTGGCCTATGCCACCGGTGCTGTGACGTCAGGGTTGTTGGACGGCACGGATGTGGACGAGACCGGCACCTATTCCAATCCGGCCAGCACGGAATTTGCGCGGGTCGTCACCATCAGCGGGTCCAACAGCCTGTTCGGGGTGGCAGGGCTTGAGACCGCCGGTGCTGATCTTCCCGCCGCAGGCACGACAACGACTTATAGCAACGGTTGGGTCAGCCTCTTGGCCAACAGCGATTCCGAGACCTATTCCCTGACCGGCGATGCGGCGCTGACCGCAAGCTGGGGGACTGGTGCGTTGATCAGTGCCACGTTCAATGGTTTCAGCGGGACAGACAGCAGTGATGCGGCTGTCTCCAATGCAGGCACCTTGCGTCTGAATGACATGACGATCTCGGGCAACGGGTTTGCCGGGGGCAATGCGTCGGGCACGGGGATTTTTGCGGCCCTCGACGGCAGCAGTGTCACAACCGGAACGCAGGGGCTGTTCTTTGGCCCTGCCGCGGGCGAGGTTGGTGGCATCATCATCATTCGCGACCCCGATCTTGATGTCACAGGCGCGTTCCTGTCGGATTAGGGGGCGGGCGTCTCTGTCTGCACGGCCTCTTCGTCGGTCTCGGGTGTCAGACCGTAGGGTGCGGCAAGGTTCCAGACATGCGCGGGGATCATGTTCTTCATCTTCGCCGGTTCCTCGCGCCGCAGGTGCAGGATGGTTTCCGCTGCCTTCATCTCCAGCCGTGCTCGCGCGAATTCGAGGCCGCGAGGCCCGAAGCGCGGTTGCACCCACGCCACGATCCCGCGCAGCCAGTCGGGCATCCGCCGCAGGGGCAGGCCGCCAGCGGCGAGCCGTGTGTTTTCGATAAAACCGGTGACGCCTGCCTTGCGGTTGCCTTTGCTGCCGGGAGCGGCGAGGTGGACCTCGTCCCCGAGACCCTCCAGCATCTCGACCCCGCGCGTGTTGCGCACGATCAGCCATTGTTCCCCTTCGCCCGCCATGTAGCCCACGGTGATATCGGCCAGCCGGTTGGTGTAGTCGACGCAAGTCCGGCAGGTGGTCGGGAAAAAGTCGCGCGGCAGGTCCGAGAGCGGCAATCGCAGAAAGGGGATTTCGCGTTTGCTGCCGTCGTCAAAGCGCATTTCGACGTGATAATCGGCGCGGAATTCGAGGTAGGTGACGGTCTCGGGCCGGTCGGTCAGCCGCGCAAGGAAGCCGTGAAAGTTCTCGGTCGTCGTGTTGTCCGAGCAGGGTGTGCCGATCACGTAGATACGTTCGAACCCCAGTTGCGCTTCCAGCGCGCGGAGCGCGTAGATCTGGCAGGGAATGCCGATCACGGCGAGCCGTTTGTATCCCGCGGCCTGCGCAGGTTCCAGCAGGGCGAGCAGGGGCGCATAGCCCATCCGCATGCCGCGCGCCTCGGCCATCTGTGCGGGGTCGGTGATGAGTGCGGGGCGGGGCCGCCATTTGTCGGTGGCGTCGGGGACCATGGTGAGCACGGCATCAACGGCGCCGGTTTCCAGCAGCCGCTCGGCCAGTCGCGTGGTCAGGCCGGTCCATTGCGCGCCAGCGCGGGGTGGCTTGAGTGACGCGCGATACATGGTTTGCGCCACGCCGAAATAGGCCTCGTCGCCGGTGGTTTCGGCGGGCCGTCCGTGTATGCGGCGTTCGGCTGAGGGGTAGTCGGGTTTGATGAACTGGCAGGCGGTGCCGCAGGCGCTCGGGTCGGCCATCCGCGAGACCCCGCAATCGGTGCAGAGTTTGCGGGCCGGAGCCGCGCGGAGCGGGGGAGAGAGGTGGCTACCATCCATAGCGGCAGTGTAGCGGGACAATGGAATGTGTCTAGTTTTGTTTACAGTGGGTGTGGAAGAGCGATCAGGAGCGCAAGGCCATCAACCTATGCCTTTCACGCCACCCAGCCTTGCATTCGCGGCGCGCCCCTTCCCCTCGCCGCGCCCTTTCGCTAAAGGGGCCGCATTGAAACCAAGGAGTCAGCCAATGGGCTATCGAATCGTCGTCGTTGGCGCCACGGGTAACGTGGGCCGCGAAATGCTGAACATCCTCGCCGAACGGGAATTCCCGATTGACGAGATTGCCGTACTTGCCAGCCGTAAATCGCTGGGCACCGAAGTCAGCTTTGGCGAGAAAACCCTGACCACCAAGGACCTCGACACCTTTGATTTCACAGGCTGGGACATGGCGCTGTTTGCTGTCGGTTCCGAAGCGACCAAGGTCTATGCCCCCAAGGCCGCCAAGGCCGGTTGTGTGGTCATCGATAACTCGTCGCTTTATCGCTACGACCCCGAGATCCCTCTGATCGTGCCAGAGGTGAACCCGCAGGCCGTGCATGACTACAAGAACAAGATGATCATCGCGAACCCCAACTGCTCGACTGCGCAGATGGTTGTCGCACTCAAGCCCCTGCATGACCGTGCCGCGATCAAGCGCGTTGTCGTCAGCACCTACCAGTCCGTTTCCGGTGCCGGCAAGGAAGGCATTGACGAACTGTGGGACCAGACCAAGAGCATCTACAACCCCACCGACGACAAGCCTGCGAAAAAGTTCACCAAGCAGATCGCGTTCAACGTCATTCCCCATATCGACGTCTTCATGGAAGACGGCTCGACCAAGGAAGAGTGGAAGATGGTCGCCGAGACCAAAAAGATCGTCGATCCGTCGATCAAGGTCACCGCGACCTGCGTGCGTGTGCCTGTTTTCGTGGGCCACTCGGAGGCGATCAACATCGAGTTTGAAGATTTCCTCGACGAGGACGAGGCCCGCGATATTCTGCGCGAAGCCCCCGGTGTCATGGTGATCGACAAGCGCGAGAACGGTGGCTACGTCACCCCCGTTGAGTGTGTGGGCGACTTCGCGACCTTCATCAGCCGCATCCGTCAGGACAGCACGATCGAGAACGGCATCAACCTGT
>CAZOMZ010000118.1:0-6261 GCA_964581065.1 uncultured Loktanella sp.
ATGGCTTGCGGCACCGCGTTGATGATGTCGTCCGACAGCGAGCTGACAAAGGGGATCAGCATGATGCCCATCACCAGACCGGCCGTCATGACCGAAGACGCGCTCTGACCAAAGCCCATCGGTTCGGCGAAATAGTCGCGCAGGAACGGGCCGACTGTGATCAGCGCAAACAGACCATAAACAATGGTCGGAATACCGGCGAGGATTTCGATCGCAGGCTTTGCGACAGACCGCAGACGGGGTCCGGCATATTCGGACAGGTAAATCGCGGCAAAAAGGCCGGTTGGCACCGCAAAGAGCAACGCAATCACGCTGACATAAAGCGTGCCCCACAAAAGCGGGATAATCCCCAGATCGGAATCCCCGCGAAAATTCGGTGACCAGTTCAGTGAAAAGAAGAAATCGCGCCAGTCATACTGTCCGAAAAAGTTGAAAGTTTCGAACAGCATCGAAAAGACGATGCCCACGGTCGTCATGATCGCGACGGTCGAGGCAAAGATCAAAAGCCCCATGATCCAGCGTTCGGCATAGCTGCGGGCGCGGCTGTCCGTGCCGATCTTCAGAAGCGACAGCGCAAAGCCCGTCACACCAAGTCCAAGGATAACCAGTGTAAAGAACCAGTTCGGGGACGAGCCGCTGATCCGCGCATAAAGCGCAAAAACAAGGACGGCAGCAGCAGGCGGCACAAGTGTGGACAGAAAGCTGTTCAGCCCGTGCTGGTGCGGCAATGACACCAGTTTGCGGATATCCCCGCCAGAGACGGCAATGGCGCGGGAGCGCGCAAAAAAATAGCTGACGACGGCCAGCGCAAAGATCATCAGAAGCGGGGTCGTCATCGACTGCATGGGGTGTTTTCCATCAGCAATTTCGGTTTGTCAGGGGCGTATAGCCGCCCCTGACGTATTCGTCGAGATTAGGAACCGCTGCCAAGGACAACTTCGTCCGCAACCGTTGCCTGAACGTCGGCCAGTTCGGGGTCAGACACCAGACCGTATTCGGCCAGCGGGCCATCAGGACCGGCGATATCGTCAGAGACGAAGAACTCGGCGTACACCTTGAGACCCGGGATCACACCGATGTGGGCCGCCTTGATGTAGAAATAGAGCGGACGCGAGACCGGATATTCACCAGCAGCGATGCTTTCGGTTGTCGGAACAACGCCGGCCATCGTAGCAACCTGAAGCTTGTCGGTGTTGTTCTCGTAGAACGACAGACCGAAGACGCCGATGCCGTTCACGTCGGCTTCGATGCGGGCCAGCGTCTCTGTGTAGTCACCGTCGATGTCGACCGAACGGCCGTCGGTGCGCAGCGCCATGCACTTGCCTTCTGCGGTGTCTTCGTCAACGCCTGCGTCCAGCATTGCCTGCAGGAAACCGCCTTCTTCACAACCGGCAAGGATCACTTTCTCTTCGAAGACTTCACGTGTGCCGTGCTTGGTGCCGGGCACAAAAGCCTGAATAGGCTGTGCAGGGAATGCGGGGTTTACCTGGTCCCATGTCTCCAGCGTGTTGGGCACCAGTTCGCCATCGATGAAATGCTCGGCGGCAAGCGCCTTATACCAGTCAACCGGTGTGTATTCGAATGCAGGGCCATTGATGTCAGAAGCAAAGACGATGCCATCATAACCGATGCGGACTTCGATGATGTCTGTCACGCCGTTCTCGGCGCAGACGGCAACTTCGCTGTCACGGATGGCGCGCGATGCGTTGGCAATATCGATGGTATTGGCGCCAACACCTTCACAAAAGCGCTTCAGGCCTGCGGACGACCCGCCCGATTCAACAACCGGTGTGGGGAAGTCAAAGTTCTCGCCAAAAATCTCGGCAACGATGGCGGCGTATGGCAGCACGGTTGAAGAACCGGCAACCTGCACGTTGTCACGGGCAGCAACGGTTGTAGCAGTCAGCGCGATGGCCGCGGTGGTGGCCGTCAGTTTCATGATCGACATCAGTTAAGCTCCTGTCAGTCAATTTCGACAGGGCGCGAGCCGCCCTGTCTTCGCCGACCCGTCTAGGCCGTGTGCCCAAAGCTTTTGTGACAGTTGTGTAAAACTTTTATGACAGTCAGGAAGTCGGCAAAAATACCGAAACATCAGTGCCTTGTCCGATCTGGCTTTTGATCACAAGGCGACCGCGGTGACGGTTGATGATGTGTTTGACAATGGCAAGCCCGAGTCCCGTTCCACCAACCTCGCGCGACCGGTGGTTATCGACCCGATAGAATCGTTCGGTCAGGCGCGCGATATGGTGTGAAGCAATCCCGTCCCCCTTGTCCGAAACGACAATCTCTACTGCATCCCCACGCAGCCGCATATTCATCGCGCGCGGCAAAAGGCGGACAACAACCGTCCCGCCAGAAGCACCGTATTTGATAGCATTCTCGACCAGATTTGTGAAAACCTGCGCCAGCTGCCCCGGATCACCCGGCACCATCTCGTCACTGGCCTGCAAATCAAGGTCAACGTCGACCCCGGCGTCGCGCGCCTGTGGTTCAAGCCCGCGTATCACCGAGGACAGAAGTGCGGCAAGATCGACGTTCTGTCGCGGGCGCATACGTTCTTCTTCCTCAACGCGGCTAAGCGAGAGCAGGTCGTTGACCAGCCGCGTCATCCGGTTGGCTTCTTGCGCCATGATCTTCAGGAAATGGTCACGCGCGGCCGCATCGTCGCGGGCTGCCCCGCCCAGCGTTTCGATAAACCCCAAAAGTGCCGTGAGCGGTGTGCGCAGTTCGTGGCTGACATTGGCCACAAAATCGCGGCGCATCTGCCCCGCTTCCTGCGCTGCGGTCTGGTCTTCAAAGGTCAGCAGGATGTCGTCCCCGGCGACGGCCACCACGACGCGGTAGCTGGTATCTTTGGCACCATCACGACCGGTGTAGCGCGCAACCCGTGTTTCCCGAAGCGCACGTGCATCCGAAACCGCCGAGACCACAGCTGGCTGCCGAAGCGCAGTAATATAATGCCGCCCGACGAGGTTCGGACCCAAAATGACCGAGACCGCATCATTGGCGGCACGCACCCTCTCATCCGGACCGACAAGGACCACGGGCACCGGTAGCGCATTGATCACCGACGTGATTCTCTCTTCTGACATTTCAACCGCGCCGTGTTTTCATCTTGTGTTCATGCATGCGGCAATTTGGCCGCGATTTCCACCCGAATAGACCCCCATTCTGAGCACCGCAACTGTTTCCGAGGCTGGAAAATTCATGTTAACTCAACCTATAAGTTAGTCGGGACAAAGCGTTGCTGTACGACACGCGGAAAAAAATTCAGATACAGGATGAAGTGGTGTCGGCTGACCGCACGCTGATCATTGGTGACCTTGGACGATGGCGAAATGAGGGACGGGACGTCATATCATTTGGCGAGTTCGAATACATTGATCTGGCTGATCTGACGGTCGATCTGCTGGAACGGACCAAACCTGCCATCATCCTTTCGCCACTCGTCGCCGATAGTTTCGATGTGATCGATATTGCGGCGCGCTTGGCTGAGCTCGGGTTCGAAGGACGTTACCGGGCCTTGTCGGTTCAGGCATCGGACAAAAAGGTCATTGCCGCCGAAGTGGCCTTGGTAGCGCCAGACCTCGACTTTGATATCCTGGAGATCAAATAGCCTTCAGTTCCGACATGAACTGAGCGGCCTTTTCTTGGTAGTGCGTCGCGGATTGGCGCAGGCCAGCGATTGCGGCCTCATCCAGCGAGCGGACAACCTTGCCCGGTGCGCCGACGACCAGTGATCCGTCGGGGATCACTTTGCCTTCTGTGATCAGCGCCCCTGCCCCGACCAGACAGTTCTTGCCAATGACTGCCCCGTTCAGGACCGTGGCCCCCATGCCGATCAGGGTATTCTCGCCGATTTTGCAGCCATGCAGCATTGCCATGTGACCAATCGTGCAGCCTGCCCCGACAGTCAGCGGGAAACCGAGATCCGTGTGTAAAACGCAGTTTTCCTGCACATTGCTGCCGTTCCCGATGGTGATCCGCTCGTTATCCCCCCGCAACGTGGCACCGAACCAGACAGAGGACCGGGCTTCCAGCACCACATCCCCGATGATGTGACACCCGGGTGCAGTCCAGGCATCATCGGCGGTCTGCGGGGTTTTGTCACTCAGTGCGTAAAGTGTCATGTCAGGTCTCCGAATTGGTCCTCAAGGCCGCGGACATGGCCCACCAGATGAGGCTGGCGCTGGCGGCGCAGCCGCTCGGCGCTGATAATCGTGATCAGGTCGGCGGCTGTCCGGTCCAGATCGTCATTCACCAGTACATAGTCATATTCCGCCCAGTGCCGGATTTCCTCGATGCTCTTCTTCATCCGGCCCGAGATCACTTCGTCACTGTCCTGACCGCGCGAAACCAGACGGCGGTGCAATTCAGTCAGCGACGGCGGGAGGATGAAGATCGACAATACATTGTCGGCCAGTGTCGAGTTGTTGATCTGTTGCGCGCCCTGCCAGTCGATGTCGAACAGAACGTCCCTGCCCCCTTCGATCGCATCCTGCACCGGCCCTTTGGGCGACCCGTAGGCATTGCCGAAAACCGTTGCGTGTTCGAGCATATCGCCGTCGCGCACCATCTCGGCAAAGCGGTCGTGCGAGACAAAGTAGTAGTCCTTGCCGTCGACTTCGCCGTCGCGGGGTGGACGGGTGGTGGCCGAGACCGAAAAGCGCAGACTGTCGTCCCAGACCCGCAACCTTTTGGCGAGCGTGGATTTACCCGCGCCGGAAGGCGAAGACAGAATAATCAGCAAACCGCGTCTCGACATTGGTTACTCCACGTTCTGAATCTGCTCGCGCATCTGGTCGATCACCGCTTTGAGGTCGAGGCCGATTGCGGTCAATGCGCTGGCCTGTGCCTTGGAACACAGTGTATTGGCCTCGCGATTGAATTCCTGCGCCAGAAAATCAAGTTTGCGTCCCGCAGGCTTGTCTTCACCCAGAAGCGCACGGGCAGCCGCCACATGTGCTTTCAGCCGGTCGATTTCTTCAGTGACATCCGATTTGACGGCCAGAACGGCCAGTTCCTGTGCGATACGCGCGGGGTCGACCTCGGCCACATCCTCAAGCACGCGGCGCATCGCGGCGGTCAGGTTTTCCTTCACACGCGGGGCCCGTTCGGCGGCGGCAATGGCAGCGGCATCGGTCAATTCCGCGATCTGCGCCAGCTGCGCCTCGATCACAGATGCCAGTGCGGCACCTTCAGTCGCGCGCATCAGTGCAAAATCTGCAAGCAAAGGGGCGATGTCGGCAAGAAGGGCCTCTGCAAGCGCCGCGTCATCGTCCTGCGCTTTGCCGGGCACCAGCACGCCACGCTGCGACAGCACATCTGCCGCCGTGGGTTGGCCCAGTGTGACACCCATTGCAAAGGCCCGCTCCTGAATGGCGTCCAAGGCAGAAAGGACGGCATCCAGTTGTGTTTCATCAATGGCCAGCGACTGTGCGGTATCCTCACGGCTAAGCCGCAAATTGACGGTGACGTTGCCGCGCGACAGGCCTTTGGTGAGCGCAGCACGCAGGGCCTGCTCCAGCCCCTCGATCCCTTCAGGCACCCGCAAGCGCAAATCAAGACCACGCGCATTCACGCCACGCATCTCCCAAACCCAGGACACCGGGCCGAGACTGCCGGTGCGACTGGCAAATGCGGTCATGGAATGGATCATCAGCGCGCCCCCTGGTCGGTGTTGCACCGCACCTAAAGGAAAAGGCCTGCACAGGGCAAGGCCATGGGATGAGACGTTAACCATTTAACGCTTTGTTAAGTGCTCATGCGGCAATGATTTGTTAAAAAAGCTTTAACAGCCATATCACCCGCTCCCCTCTCAAGGAGCACAAAAGGAGATGCCGAATTGTACCGTTCTGACGAGAGCAGCACCCTTGCTTCTGATCGCGCCATCACGCTGGATCACCCGCATTTGCAGGCCCTTGAAACCTATTGGCGCAGCCTGCAGGACGCAGACAAGATCCCTGCCCGCATCGATCTTAACCCCGCGCGTATTGAACAGGTTCTCCCATTCGCCTTTATCCTGCAACGGGTGGCCCCCGGCACAGCGCGTTTTCGTGTCGCAGGTCAGCGGATCCACGATCTGCTGAAGATGGATCCGCGCGGTATGCCGTTTTCGACCTTGTTCGAACACGACAGCCACGATGAATTGCGCGCGCTGGTGGAAGGCACCTGCGCCTCTCCTGCCATTCTGGGGCTGACCTTGCGGTCACCCGCAACCCTGCTGCGGCCCGAGATCGACGGCGCACTGCTGCTTTTGCC
>CAZOMZ010000119.1:0-6247 GCA_964581065.1 uncultured Loktanella sp.
GCTTGTGGCCGGTCTTTTGCAGCCAGCGCAGCATCATGATCTGGATGAGCGAGCCGACGTGCAGCGACTTGGCAGTCGCATCAAAGCCGATATAGGCAGGCACAACCCCTTTGCTCAGCGCCTCGTCGAGGCCCTGATAATCCGTGCAGTCGGCCAGAAAGCCGCGCGTCATCATGACATTCATGAAATCGGACTTGGGGTGGTAGGTCATCTGCTTGTTCCCGGCTAGTTTGCGATGCACTCTATAGTCAGGCGTTGGGCTGAGGGAAAGCGTATGTTTGACGGCAAAATCGTGAAAGCCCTTGGCACAATGTCAGGCACATCACTGGATGGCGTGGATGCCGCCGTGATCGAGACCGACGGCGTGACGATCGCAGGCTTTGGCAAGACCGGCTATCGCGCGTATGGCCCACAAGAACAGGCCGTGCTGCGCGCCCATCTGGGGCGCTGGCCCGAAGATGGCTGTGCCGCCGTCGAAACGATTGTCGAAACGGCCCACAAAGAGGTGATTGCTCCCTTCGAAGATGTTGCAATCGTCGGATTTCACGGCCAGACCCTTGCGCATGATCCTGCGAAGGGTCGGACCCATCAATGCGGTGACGGTGCCAGACTGGCACGGGCTCTGGGCAAACCGGTCGCATGGGACTTCCGTTCAGCGGATGTGGCGGCAGGCGGGCAGGGCGCGCCGTTGGCCCCGTTCTATCATTTTGCGCTTGCCAAATGGATAAATGCCAAGGCTCCGCTGGCCATTCTCAACCTTGGCGGCGTGGGCAATCTCACATGGATTGACCCCAGACGTGCAGCGCCGGAAGAAGAGGGTGCCGTGCTGGCCTTTGATACCGGTCCCGCAAACGCCCCTATGAATGACCTGATGCAGACGCGGCACGGGCTGGCATTTGATGCTGATGGGGCGCTGGCTGCGAAAGGTCAGGTTGATGCGAGGATCGTGCAGGAGTTCCTTGCGCATCCCTACTTTCAGGCGGTGCCGCCCAAGTCCCTTGACCGCGATGCATTCGCCAATCTGGCTGGGGCTGTTGCGACGCTCTCTGACGAGGATGCGCTTTCCACGTTGTGCGAGGCCGTTGTGCAAACTGTGGCGCTCGCGCTGCGGGCCTGTCCGACCCCTCCAGAGCGTGTATTGGTCACAGGAGGCGGACGCCGGAATGCCGAGATGATGCGGCGGCTGGATGCGCGACTTGCCTGTGGTGTCGAACCGGTTGAAAGGGTCGGACTGGATGGCGACATGCTGGAGGCGCAGGCCTTTGGTTATCTGGCGGTGCGGGTTGCGCGCGGCCTGCCGATCTCTGCCCCCGCAACAACCGGCGTTGCAAAACCCAAGCGAGGGGGCCGGATCAGCGATCCCGCCTGATTTTCGCCTTTTTGCGGGTCAAAGTGCGGCCATATGTGATCCAATCACAAACATTTCAACTCACTGTTTCCGTGATGGGCTATAATTGGCCGATCAAGAGTGACCTTCCGCGCCGGTTTTGGCCGAGGGCCTGCGCGGATATCCACCGCCCATTGAAGCACCAAATTGCGATGTCATGTGTTGCACCGGAACAAAGCAAAGATAGGAGCTTGTTATGCCAACAAAGACATTCAATCGCCACCTGATGGTCATTGCCGTCCCTGCCATGATGGCAGCCGGTATGGCACAGGCCGGTGGTCTGGCCGATCCGGTCGTCCAGCCCGCACCTGCGCCAGCGCCCGTGATGGCGGCGCCCGTTAACTACGGCAATGACTGGACCGGCTTTTACGCTGGTGGCCAGTTGGGCTACGGGCAGCTGAGCTCGGAGGCGCTCTCAAGTGAACCGGATGGCGTTCTCTATGGTGTCCATGCCGGCTACCTCTATGATCTGGGATCTTGGGTCATCGGTGGCGAGATCGACTACGATCTGACCAACATCGAGGAAGAGACCGACAACATCGCGCTCGACAGTGTTGCACGGGGCAAGGTGCGTCTGGGCTATGATGCTGGCCTCTGGATGCCCTATCTGACCGGCGGTGTGGCACAGGCGACCACGTCGGGTGATCTGGACGCCTCGGACAACGGAGCATTTGGCGGTGTGGGGGTTGACTACATGCTGTCTGACACCATCCGCGTGGGGGCCGAAATCCTCCAGCACAAGTTCGAGAACTACAATGATATCGGCGAAGATATCAACGCAACGACCGCATCGGCACGGGTCTCGTTCCAGTTCTGATCGGCAAATCATGCGCTGCGGGGCTGTCCCTTCCCCGAAAAGAAACCCGCAGATGCATGAAGAGGCCCGCCCCCGCAAAAGGGGCGGGCCTTTGTCTTAGGCGGGCGCAGACGCGTGCCGCTCTGCAAAGGACAGAAGGCGTTTCAGGGCATCGACGTATCTGTCGTCGTCGATTGTCATTGCGACGCGGATATGCCCCGCTGCGGCCTGCCCAAAGCTTTCACCCG
Organism: uncultured Loktanella sp.; assembly: GCA_964581065.1. Taxonomy (GTDB): domain Bacteria; phylum Pseudomonadota; class Alphaproteobacteria; order Rhodobacterales; family Rhodobacteraceae; genus Yoonia. The sequence goes on from CAZOMZ010000119.1 coordinate 2,432, forward strand.
GCATCACGGCGATCTTTTCCTCGTCCAGCAGCGCAAGGGCAAACTCTTCGCCGCTCATTCCGGTCGCACGGATGTCGAGCATCACATACATCGCACCCTGCGCAGGAATCGCCTGCACGACGCTTTGCCCGGCGATGGCCGCAACGGTCAGTGCGCGGCGACGGCGGAAAGGGGCGGCGACCTCTTCCTCAGCCGCGTCACCTTGGGACAAGGCAAAGGTCGCGGCGTCCTGAATAAAACCGGCCACACCATAGGTCGTGTGGGTCGCAAGGTTGATCAGGGCCGAGATGGCTTCTTCTGGTCCGCAGATCCAACCGATGCGGCTGCCTGTCATCGCATGACTTTTTGACATCGAGCCGACAACAAGAGTGCGGTCTTGCATCCCCGGCAGGCTGCGCGGGCTGATATGGCGACCTTCCCAGATTTGCGAGTCGTATACTTCATCCGAGATCAGCCAGAGGTCATTGGCGATGCAGGTCTCGGCGACGGCCGCCAGTGTATCGGCCGAATAGACCACGCCGGTCGGGTTGTTTGGCGAATTGATCAAAAGCGAGCGCGCGCCCCTTGTGCCGTCCATCAGCTGACCGAGCGTCGGCTGGAATGCGGTCTCCGGCGAGGTCACAATCGGACGGGGCACAGCGCCTGCGCCACGGATCGTGCCGGGGTAGGTGGCATAGTAGGGATCGATATAGACCGCCGTGTCACCCGGATCGCAGGTCAGGTTGTGCGCGGCAAAAAGTGCCGCCTGACCGCCGGGCGTGATCAGGATGTTTTCCGGTCCGGTCGGCACGCCGGTTCTTTGTTCAATCCGCGCGGCCACGCTTTTGCGCAAGGCAACTGTGCCGGGCACCATCGCATAACCGGTGTGCCCGCCGCGTGCGGCCTGATGCATCGCATCCAGAATGGGTCTGCTTGTGCGGATGTCATGCTCGCCGATGGTCAGCTCGATGACCGGCGTGCCTTCGGCAATCATCCGGCGCGCCTTGTAAAAGACGTCCCATCCGTCAGAGCCGCCGCCAGTGATATTGGTGATACGTTCAGAGATTTTCATGGGCGCAGGGGAACGGTCTTCGCAAGGCGAAGTCAAGAGGTGACACCCGTCAGATTGCGCGGGCCGGTGCCTTCGGACGCCTTCATATCATCGGGGTTATAAAGCGCGCAGGTCTTGAGGCTCAGGCAACCACAGCCGATGCAGCCGTCCAGCTTGTCGCGCAAGTCTTCCAGCGCGGCGATGCGCGCATCGATGGTCTTGCGGAAGTCCTTGCCGATCCGCGTCCAGTCAGCTTTGGACGGGGCCTTGTGGTCGGGCAGTTTGCGCAGGTGCGGGGCGATCTCGGACAAGGAAAAACCAAGTCGCTGGGCTGCCATCACAAAAGACAGCCGCCGGATATCGGACCGCCCGTAGCGCCTGTGTCCACCTGCATTTCGCACCGGCTTGACGATGTCATGCGTCTCGTAAAACCGGATGGCAGACACGGCAAGGCCGGTCCGCGCGGCGAGGTCTCCGATGGTCAATCCCTGATTCATGAAAATAGTCCTTGATCTCAAGTTAACTTGAGAAATGAAAACAGATGTCAGCAGAAATTGACAGAGGAGAATCACGATGTCGCATCGCACCACAGCGCGTTACTGCGCTGACCCCGAGGCAATCAACGCAATGAAGCGTGACGGTCTTGGCTGGGGACATGATCTTGATTGCGGCTGTTTTCAGGACGTTGCCCGCAAAACCAAACCGGGCGCTGTCGCCCGCATCGTTGCCGCATTCAAAAGGAGAAACTGAAATGGCCCAACTTGAACATGTGAATGTCACGGTCTCGGACCCAAAACGGACCGCACAGATGCTCATTGATCTTTTCGGCTGGACGGTCCGTTGGGAAGGATCGGCGATGGCAGGGGCGGGCTATACCGTCCATGTCGGCAGCGATGCCAGCTATGTGGCACTTTATTCCGGCAGCGAGCCAGACCAGACCGTGCCGAAACAGGACGCCAGCTATCAGACACGCGGCGGGTTGAATCACATCGGTGTGGTCGTCGACGATCTTGATGCGGTTGAAGACAGGGTCAAGGCGATGGGGCTGATCCCCAAAAGCCATGCCGACTATGAACCGGGGCGGCGTTTCTACTTCGACGATCCGGATGGCGTCGAGATCGAGGTGATCAGCTACGCCTGAGCGATCTGGTCGCGCAACTTCTTGGGCAGCGCGTTGAAGATGATGTCGTAGGACACTGTGATCCTGTGGCGCAACTCATCTTCCGCGCTGTCGAATCCCACAAGCACCCAGCTTTTGTGAAAATAAGGCGCGCGCTGCGCCGCACCTGCGGCGATCAGCATCTGGGCTGTGTCGACACTGTCGGTCTTGACGCAAACACCATCGATCCTGTCGCCAAAGCAGGCAAACATCTTGCCGCCAACCTTCCAGCTGTCCAGTTCGGTTGTCGGATCAGAGGCCGCTGCGCCGGGATGTGCGGCGCAAAGCCGGTTGACGAGAGCACGTGTCATGAGCCTAGCATGACGGATGACCGGACGCCCGACAAGATACGTGATGTTCCTGCGTGGCATCAATGTGGGTGGGCATCGCAAGGTGCCGATGGCGGCTTTGCGCGAAGTGATCACCGAAGTGACGGGCGATCCTGATCCCAAAACCTATATCGCCTCGGGCAATGCGGTCTTTGTCAGTGATATGCCGAAAGACAGTCTGACAGTGGACCTGCACGCGGCGATCGAAACCCGTTTCGGTTTTGCGGTGCCGGTCCTGCTGCTGACGGCAAGGCAAGTCGCGGCAGTCCTGCGGACCTGCCCGTGGCCAGATGCAGAGGGAAAGACGGTTCACGCCCATCTGTGCTTTGCGGAACCGTTGGTTGATCCTGAACTGGTTGCCCGCTGGTCCACAAGTGGCGAGGTTGTGGTCGTGGCCGGAACAACGGTGTGGTTATTGACGCCGAACGGCTTGGGAAAATCAAAACTCGCAGAGCGACTCACCCTTGGTGCCGAGTCGACAGCGCGAAACCTCAACACGCTTAGGATTTGTGCAAAAATGGTCGAATCTGGGTAACGCGGAGGGTAAATCTGGCGGTTCTGACACAGTATAAATCGAGCATGAACGACGCTATCCTTTTGCGCCGAGGATCGTCTGGCTTTCCGCTGGAGGTGTGTCTGTATATTCCGTATACCAAATGTATCGCTCACCAGATCCGCAAGGGTTTGCCGAAGGGGCGGCAGCGAAATCCGGCCAGTGTTTTTGGCCATGTATCGAGTGTTCTGTTTCAGAGCTGCCGCCTACTTCCCTTCACCTGCACGTGCAAAAGACTCGACCCGAGACATCCGCCCTGCTAAGGCTGGCCCCATGAAGAGCATCTGCATCATTACGGCTTGCATTATTATCTGCTGACATCAGTCCGCGGGTCGCTCTTTCACGTTTCCAATCAAAACGAAAAATTGCTAAGCCCCGCGGCGTAACCCTGCGCGAGGCAACATGACTATTATCCGGCTGCAAAACACGAAATCCCGCAAACGCGAGGAATTCGTCCCGATTGATCCGCAAAATGTGCGGCTCTATCTCTGCGGGCCGACGGTCTATGATCGTGCGCATATCGGGAACCTGCGGCCTTCGTTGGTGTTTGACGTGCTGTTCCGGCTGCTGCGCCATATCTATGGCGCGGATCACGTGACCTATGTGCGCAACTTCACAGACGTCGAGGACAAGATCAACGCGCGTGCGGCGGAGACCGGACGGGCGATTTCCGACATCACCGAGGAAACCATCGGCTGGTATCTCGACGACACGGGCGCACTCGGCGTGTTGGCGCCGACGCATA
>CAZOMZ010000120.1:0-6238 GCA_964581065.1 uncultured Loktanella sp.
CAGCCATTCAAATTTCAGGCCGATCGTGCCTTCGGGGATCGTGATCAGCACTTCGTCACCCTCGGTACCGGCCAGCTGCCCCTTGAAGCGGCGGCGGCCATCGATCAGCTCGTCCGTTTCGATCTTGGCTTCGAAACCTTCCCACTGGTCGAAATCCTTCAGGCGCGTCAGCGGGCGGTCGATACCCGGGCTTGAGACCTCAAGGTTATATTCGTCCAGGATCGGGTCCTCGACGTCCAGCACAGCCGACAGCGCGGTCGAGATCTGGCCGCATTCGTCCACTTCGATCTGGCCGTCGGGACGCTGCACCATGATCTGCAGGATTGTGTCTTTTCCGGACATCAAACGCACGCGCACCACTTCGAACCCCATGTCTTCAACGACAGGGGTAATGATCTCGGCGATGCGGCGGTCAATGGCCGCTTTGGCGATCAGGTCATTCATCAGTCTCAGCCCTTCGCTTGGGCACAAAAAAACGGGCGCGCGGCCCGTGATCGTTTCCGGTGGAGGCTTGGGGGTGGAGACCAAACCGCCGCTGTTGCAAGTCATATACGCAACAGCGGCGGGATCTGCAAGGGGCAAGCCACAGCGGGATTGCCCCTACCTGAGGATCGGGTCAGTGACCTTACATGCTTGCCGGGGCAGCCAGATCCAGCATGTAGTTCAGTGCGTCCATCGCACCTGCGGTCAGTGGCGCGTCGCGGTAGCCGTTCAGCACGGCCAGCGAGTCGTATGCAGCGACCAGTTCCGGAGACAGGTTCGCAGCAAGGTAGGCATCCAATGTCCCTACGTCCGCGGCGGTGACCAGAACAGGTGTGACGCCGTCTGCTTCAAACAGTGGCAGGCCGTCTGCGCCAACTGCCTGAGTGCCAATTGTCGCGGCAAGGTCGTTGTAGGCCGAAACCGCGCCGTTGTAGGCTGCGATACCTGCTACAGTAATGCCGCCGCTGGCTTCATAAGCGCCCAGCGCCTGATGGATCGGGTCGGAGGAGTTCAGACGCGCATTGATGTTCGCATTGGCCTTGTTGAGGTTACCAAGCTCAGAGGCGATGGCGCCCCAGTTTGAAACACCGGCAGACTCCATGATGGCCCGACGGGCTGTCTGGCGTTCTTGACCGCGGTTGTTCTCGCGCGTCTCACGGTTGGCACGGCCATTGCCGTTGCCGTTTGCACCGCGTTCCGCATAGGCAGCATCCGCAGTGACAAATGTGGTGACGCTGGCGACAGTCGACAGCATCAGGGCCATCGCACCAACGTGCAGAATTTTGCGTGTAGTAGTCATTGAGTGGTTACTCCCAGAGAAACATTAAAACGGTGATCGAGACACAAGGGGATTCGCGTTCGACTGACTGGCGTGACTATGAGGGTCACCAATGAACCTCTGAGAAACACGGCGTTCACATTGGATTTAAAGAGGGTGGCGGATGCCAAAAATCGGCTGGAAATCGCCCAAACCGGTGAAAAATTGGCCAAATATGGCATCATTAAGGCAAAACGCCCCGCCAAATGGCGGGGCGCTGTCGCTTTCTTGTGACGCCTGAGTTTATGCGAGCGACCAACGCTCGGCCATCCGGCCGTTGTCCATCTGCCAGAGGTTGCCGACAGTATCAGGCGAGTAGATACGGTTGTTCACAGCCTGCACGTAGTTTGCGAACATCGGCACAAGCACGCCACCTTCGTCACGCAGGATCTGCTGCATCTCGGTGTATTGTTCGCGGCGGCGGTCTGTATCCAGTTCCGCACGCGCCGTCAGCAACAGCTCCTGGAAGCGGGCGCTGTCTTTCTCGTCCCACTGGCTGTCGTTCCATGGCACGCCGGCCTCATAAGAGGTCGAGAACATCCAGTCCTCGGTCGCACGACCCGACCAGTAGCAGGCGCAGAACGGCTTTTTCAGCCATACGTTGGACCAGTAACCGTCTGCCGGTTCCTGGATCACGTTGATATTGATCCCGGCAGCCGAGGCCGAGGCCTGGAACAGCTGGGCTGCATCAACAGCACCTTCGAACGCCGCGTTCGAAGCGGACAGGTCGATGTTGATACTGTCGAGACCCGACTGTTGCAGGTAGAACTTGGCCTGATCAGGGTCGTATTCCAGCTGCTCCATATCAGCGGCAAAGAACTGGTTGGCCGGGCCGATTGGCGTGTCGTTGCCGACCATGCCGTGACCCAGCAAGATCTTGTCGACCATTTCCTGACGGTTGATGCCATATTTCAGCGCCTTGCGGACGTTGACGTCATTGAAGGGCTCAAGATCGGTCAGCATCGGGAAGGTGTAGTGCTGGTTGCCGGTGACTTCCTGAATGCGCAGTGCAGGGTTGGCCCGCAGCAGTGCCTCGGTCTTGAAGTCGATCCGGTTGATCGCATCCACCTGACCGGTCATCAATGCGTTCATACGGGCGGTGTTGTCGTTGATCGCGATATACTCGATCTCGTCAAAGAAGCCCGCGCTGTCGCCCTTGTAGTGGTCGGCATAGCGGGTTGCGACCATGCGCACGCCGGGATCAAAGGACTGCACCTGATAAAGACCGGTGCCGATGCCGTTGGCGATGGCTTCCTCGATCTGGCCGGCTGGGTACATCAGGATGTGATAGTCCGACATCAGATAGGGGAAGTCGGCGTTGCCGTTGGCCAGCACGAATTGCACCTGATGCTCGGTGATCTTGGTCATTTCGCTGATCGCGGCAACGATCGGCTGGGCTGCGGATTTCGCACCCTCGGCCACGTGCATCTGAAGCGACTCGATTACGTCGTCGGCGCCGAAAGACTTGCCATTGTGGAAAGTCACGCCCTGGCGCAGATTAAACGTCCATGTTTTTGCGTCTGCCGAGGCTTCCCAGCTTTCCGCCAGCTCGCCCTTCAGCGTGCCGTCTGCCGCGATTTCCGTCAGGCTGTCAAAAACCGCGCCCTGCGCCGAAGCAATCATGAACAGGTCCGAGTGTGTCCGGCCGTCCCAGCTGTCGGATGTGTTGGCGCCCGAAAGACCGGCTGTCAGTTTGCCGCCACGTGTCTGGGCGCGCAGGGGCATACCTGTCAGGCCAAGCACACCTGCGGCAGCACCCGTCTTCAAAAGACCGCGTCTGCTAATTCCGTGCATATTTTTTCTCCCTAGTTATCAAAGTGGGCGGTGACCGCCCTGTTATCTTCATCGCTTGATGGATGATTCGGATTACATCTTATCAACAGCTGCGTCGCCAATGTTATCAACTCCGCGTTCGTTGAGCAGATTAGTCAGCCAGTCAGGGTCCATTTCAGGGACCGATGACAGCAAAAGGTCGGTGTAGGGGTGGTGCGGAGGCCGGAACATTTCCTTCTTCGGCCCTTGCTCCACAACACGCCCGTCCTTCATCACCACAACCTCGTCCGAGATCGCCCGCACAGTCGCAAGATCATGTGTGATAAACATATAGGTCAGTGACAACTCGTCTTGCAGGCGGGCCAAAAGTCGCAGGATACCTTCGGCGACCAATTGGTCTAGCGCCGAGGTGACCTCGTCACAGATGATAAACTTGGGTTCGGCCGCCAGCGCGCGGGCAATCCCGATCCGCTGTTTCTGACCGCCTGAAAGCTCGGAGGGCAGGCGATCATAGTATTTGTCTGGCTCCAGCTCGATCTGTTCGAGAAGCGCATCCACCCTGCGGCGTTTCTCTTTGCCCTTCAGGCCAAGATAGAACTCGACCGGACGGGCGATGATCTGACCGATAGACATGCGCGGGTTTAGCGCGGTGTCCGCCATCTGGTAGATCATCTGGATCTGCCGCAACTGGTCCTTCGATCTCTTGCGGTAGTCAGCGGGCAACGGCTCGCCATCCAAAAGTATCTGCCCTGCCTTTGGCGGCAAGAGCCCGGTGATACAGCGCGCAGTCGTCGATTTGCCAGAGCCGCTTTCACCGACAACCGCAACTGTGCGGCCTTCATGCAGGTCGAAACTGACATCATGCAGAACGGGAACCGTGCCGTAAGCCGCATCGACGTTCTGTACACTGATGACAGGGACCGATCCGGTAGCGACCGCAGGTTTCGTTGGGCGCTCAAAGCTTCTGACCGCCCAGAGCGATTTTGTATAATCCTGAGTGGGTGCCGACAGCATTGTGCGTGTATCAGCGGTTTCGACCTCGTCGCCTTTCAGCAGGACTTTGATCTGGTCAGCCATCTGCGCAACGACAGCAAGGTCGTGTGTGATATAGATCGCAGCCGTGTTGAACTGGTCCACGATGTCACGGATCGCCGCCAGAACCTCGATCTGGGTTGTCACGTCCAGCGCCGTTGTCGGTTCGTCAAAGATGATCAGATCGGGGCGGCAGGACATGGCCATCGCCGTCATACACCGCTGAAGCTGCCCGCCAGAGACCTGATGCGGATAACGAAAGCCGATCTGGTTGGGGTTGGGCAAGCGCAGCTTGCGATAAAGCTCGAACCCATCAGCCTCGCTCTCATTGCGCGACATCACGCCGTGCTGCACCGGGCCCTCGACATGTTGGTCGATCAGTTTGTGGGCAGGGTTAAAGCTTGCTGCGGCAGACTGGGCGACGTATGCGATGCGCTTGCCCAACAAAGAGCGCTTGGTCGCTGCTGATGCTGTCAGAAGGTCGATACCGTCGAATTCAACAGTGCCTTCCGAAATCCGCACGCCATCGCGGGTGTAGCCCATGGCGGCCAATCCCAAGGTGGATTTGCCCGCGCCGGATTCACCGATCAGCCCGAGAACCTCGCCGCGTTGCAGTGTCAGATCGACACCGTTGATGATCGGGAACCATGTCTCGTCACTGCGGCCTTCCATCCTGACGCCGCGCATTTTGACAAGTGGTTGCTCGGTCATTCCTTCAACCCCGATGATTTGTGCAACATCCAGTCGACCACAAAGTTCACGGCAACTGTCAGAAGAGCGATAGCCCCTGCCGCCAGAAGCGGTGCGGTTGCCGCCAGCGGTGCAAACTGCGCAAAGTTCACAAAGCCCGCCAGATCACGCACCATCGTGCCCCAATCGGCCAGCGGTGGCTGGATGCCCACGCCAAGGAACGACAGCGATGCGATCGTCAGGAAGACAAAGCAGAAGCGCAGCCCGAATTCGGCCAAGAGAGGTGCAGTCGCATTGGGCAGGATCTCCTTGAAGATCAGATAGCCAAGACCTTCGCCCCGCAGTTTGGCGGCCTCGATATAATCCATCACGACGATATTCTGCCCCACAGCCCGGGCAAGGCGGTAGACGCGGGTGCTGTCGATGACAGCAATGATCACCACCATGAACAGTGTCAGCGGAATCCCCAACTGCGGCGCCCAGACACTGGCGATGGTCATCAGCAGCAATGCAAAGATCAGAGAAGGGATCGCCATCAGCACATCGACCGCGCGCGACAGGATCTGGTCAAGCCAGCCACCCAAGGTCGCCGCGAGGAACCCGAAGGTGCCGCCAAGAAAGAACGCAAGGCAGGTGGTCGCAAAAGCAATGCCGACGGTGTTCTGCGCGCCATAGATCAGGCGGCTGAGGATATCGCGACCGATCTGGTCGGTCCCGAGCGGAAAGTCGGGATTGCCCCCCATCGCGGGATCACCGCCCGGAATGATGTTCGCCGCAACGCCCGGCACGATCTGTTCCTGACCGTAAGGTGCAATCACACCGGCGAAGATCGCAAAAATCGCATAGATAATGATCGTCAGAATGCCGAAAGACGCGGTCAGCGGCATGCCGCGGAACAGCTTCTTGCTCCACGCCGTTCCGACGTTGCGGCCCAGAAGGCGGAACAGCCAAGCGGCAATCGCAAAGATGATCAGCCCTTCAATGGCAATCCGCAGGAAAAAGAACTTGTTGGCCACCTGCACGTCCGCACTGCGGCCTTGCGCATAGGCCCAGACCAGCCACAGCAAGACAAACACGCCAAGCACATAGCCGTAGGCAACGCCAAATGGCATATCGCGGAACGTGGGCGCATTGCCGGTGACAGACTGTCCGGCAAAGCGGAAGACCCAAGCGATACCGGCCATCGCGACAAGGGATATGGCGATCCACATGATCATTTCGGATGCCTCAGACGCGGGTTCGACAGGATCGACATGATGTCAGCCGTCAGGTTCAGCAGAATAAAGGCTGTCGCAAAGATCAGGCAGCAGGCCTGCACGACAGGGATGTCGCGGATCTTTACACTATCCACGAACAACTGGCCGATGCCGGGATAGACAAAGACCACTTCGACCACGACGACGCCGGTGATCAGATAGGCAAGGTTCAGCGCGATCACGTTGA
>CAZOMZ010000121.1:0-6226 GCA_964581065.1 uncultured Loktanella sp.
ATCATGCGCGTCGCCGCGATATGACTTGCGCCGATAAGACCCCACCGCATCGGATACCCTCCCCTGATCGATTCTCCGGCTGGCTGTGTCGACCGGACGTTGGGCGAGTATTGGATCGTTCCAATTCTCGTGTCAACGGGGGAGGGACGCTGGAAAGGACGCCTTGCCTGCCGCCGGTGCAGGATTGTCAGTCCCATGTTTCATGGGCTCCACGCGGGAGACGTGAAGCGGGCTGAGAGTGCCTGTGACCTGAACCAGGCCAATCAGACCGAAGGGATATTCACGATGCAAAACGGGCAGAGGTTTCAGAAATTGAGAAAAATATTTTGTTTATATTCAATTACTTGACTGGATTGGTTTTCCCGGACAACAAAACCAAATCAGTGCTGACCGAGGTTTCCATGGCTTCCTTTTCCACAACCGTCCAACCGTTCGATGCAGCCCTTGGCGCCAACGTGACGGTCGCGGGCCTGAATGCGAACACCTTTGCCTTGTCGGCGATCGGAGATCCTGTCCCGGCCGTGTTCGATGATGCTGACGGCGTCCTTGGGCCGAGCGACAACGGGATCACGACCTTCAACGGCGAGCCTGTCACCTTCATCGGGTCGGGCACGATCCAGTTCGGGGTGGCGATCGACGGAGGTGGCGGCGGTCTCCTCGGGGGTATCGGAAGTATTCTCGGCGGCATAACGAATACCGTTTTCGACGTCCTGAGCGACCCGGCCGATGTCACCGTCTTCGCCGCAGGCGGCCAAGTCTACCTCATCCTTCCCGATGGTCCGCCAGACACCTTGCTGGGACTCGATAGCCTTCTCGTGCGGTTCTCCCTCACCGACACCCCGGCGACCATTCCCTGTTTTGCCAGCGGCACGCTGATTTCGACACCCGACGGCGACATACCGATCGAAGACCTCGTCGCGGGTCAGATGGTGTTGGACACCGGCGGTGTCGCGCACAGGATTCTCTGGATCGGGGCGCGAAACGTCAGCCTCCTGGTGCCACGGCCCGATGTCCAGGTCCTGCGCCCTGTGCGCATCCGGGCGAACGCCTTCGGCGCCGGTCGCCCCTACATCGACCTTGTCGTGTCGCAGCAGCACAAGATCGCAATCGAAGACCCGCGTCTTGAGCTTGTCATCGGCGAGTCCCGGGCGCTTTGCGCCGCCAAGCACCTGGTGGGCGACCTTGCGTTCATCGACCGGCAGATCCGCAACATCACCTACCATCACATCTTGTGCGAGGATCATGTCGTTCTGGTTGCGAACGGCATGCCTGCCGAAAGCCTGTTCCTCGGCGCGACAATCCTCGCACAGGGTCTTGATCCCAAGGTCTTGCAGGAAATCGAGGCGCTGTTCCCCGAACGTCTTGCGGGTGAATTGCCGTCGATGGAGCCAGCGCTTCCGGTCTTGCGCAAGCAAGAGCTCTTGGCCGCCCTGACCTGAGGGTCTGAACCGCGCCGGGTTTGCCGGAGGCTGCACGACCGCAGGCGCCGTTCGGAGCAGAGAACGCTTGTTCAACGACATCGTTCAGGCAATCTTCGTGTCAGACGGCATGCGACGCGGGGAATGTCGGTTTTGGATTTGCACGGTTCTTGCATCTCCCCCGGGACGGGATCGACGGACGCGCCATGAGTAACTTTCTCCGCTTCATACTGGCTTCGGTCTTTGGCCTGTCGGTCCTGTTCATGCTGTTTCTCTGGGCCGAGCGTCTGATCCTTCAAGGGTTCGACAATGTCGCGTTGGTCAACGCAGAGAAAGCAAACGAAGCCGTGGCGACGCTGCTGACACGCAACGTGTTCTTGCCCTTCTTCGAGAGCCGGGGCGCCGAGGCGATCATGGCCCCCTTGTCGACAGGGGATTACGCCGAGTTGAACGCACAGGTCAGCGCATTCTTGGTCGGCACCTACGCGCGCAAGGTCAAGTTGATCAACGCCAATGGGGTGATCGTCTATTCGACCGACGCAAGGGAGTTGGGCGAGGATTATGGCGGGTCCGAGGGTGTGATCCGCGCTCTGCGCGGCACTCCCACAACCGAGCGGGGCTTCGAGGACGAGATCATCGGCGTGACCGGGCCCGAGAGGAATGTCTGGGTCATGGGGAGCTATGTGCCGCTTTACGACCGCGCGGGCGCGGCCATGGGCGCCACGGAAATCTACAGCAACTACACAAGCTCATACGAGTTTCTGTTGCAGGAAAGCGACCGCGCGCGCTCGGCCCTTGTGATTGGGTTCGGGACCACGGCAGTCATCATGTTGGCGGCAATCTGGGTGGTGGTGCACGTCGGAACTGGGCCGGTGCGTCCGAGCGAATGATGGAACGTGACGCGCACATCCGGAAGCGCAGCGGTCTGCTTGGGCGACTGCGGTCGCCGGCATTGCTGTTCATGCTGTTCGTTGGCATTGGCGGTGGGGTGCTGGTGTCCTACTTGTGGGATGCGAAGACGCGTCTCCAGAATGAGGCGATGATCCAGAATGCGCGGATCCTCGCAGTCTCGCTGGGCGATTTTCAGGCCTATTACACGTCGGAGATCCTGCCGGAACTGGAAGAGGCCGGCATCACGATCTCACATGATTTTCGCCACCAACCCAACGCGTTGCCTTACCCGGCGACGATGATCATCGACTACACGCAGTTCGTCGGCCGCCGGGGCGGCGACGTCAGTACCGCGATGATCAGCGCCTACCCGTTCACGTGGCGCGCTGACCGGTTGTTGACGCAGTTCGACAGACGCGCACTGGAAGCCGTCACGACCACCCGATCCGAATATGCGGAGTTCACGTCCGAAAACGGGCGCCGCAACCTGCGGTATGCCGCCCCGATCATCATGTCGGAGAGCTGCGTGGCCTGCCACAACACGCATCCCGAGTCCACGAGGACCGATTGGAACGTTGGCGATGTGCGCGGCGCGCATGTGATCGAGCTCCCGGAAACACAGCTTGCCGCCGGCATGGGACTGGAATTCTCCTATCTCCTGATCCTGATCGGCGCGGCGGCAGCGCTGTCCGGAACGGCCATCTCCGTGCTGCGTCACCGGGAGAACCTTGCCCTTGCCGGGGTGGAGGCCCGCAACGCGGACCTGCTGCGCGCCAACCACGAAAAGGATCTGGCCAACCAGACAAAGACCGAGTTTCTCGCCAACATCAGCCACGAAGTCCGCACCCCGATGAACGGTATTCTCGGGCTCGTCGAGCTGATGCTTCAGGACGCACGGCGTCCACAGGATATGGCCAATCTCAAGCGGATGCAGATGGCAGGGCAAAGCCTTCTGCATGTCATCAACGACGTTCTCGACTTTTCCAAGATCGAGGCGGACAGCATGCAGTTCGAGACTGTCGCGTTCGACCTGGAAATGCTGATCAGCGATGTGACGGGGCTTTTCTCTTTTACGGACACTGTACCCGGCCGCCCGAAGATGTTCGTGGATATTGATCCACGCCTTCCCGCCCAGATCTACGGTGACCCTTATCGCATCACCCAGGTCCTGACCAACCTGCTCAGCAACGCGTTCAAGTTCACCGAGGCCGGGCATGTGTGCCTGACCGTTCAGCGCGCTCCGGACGACCCGGACCAGCTGTGCCTTGCGGTCTCCGATACGGGGCCGGGGATCGCACCGGACGCGCAGGCACGGCTGTTCGAACCCTTCACGCAAGCGGACGGGACGGTCTCGCGGCGCTTTGGCGGCACGGGGTTGGGGCTATCCATCTCGCGCCGCCTGGCAACGGGGATGGGGGGCACTCTGGACCTGAATTCCGAGCTTGGTCACGGGGCCACGTTCACCTTTCGCTTGCCATTGCGCCCCGTAGATCACAGCGGCCCGATCAGCAAAGCGCCTCGGGGCGTGACCCAAGTTCACGTCCTCGATGAAGAGCCGGTCCGTGCCGAAATCCTGCGGCGCATGGTGCAGCGTATGGGCCTGGAGGTCGCGGCCCTCACGTCGCTGGAGGCCGCCCGCGCCATGCTCGATCAACCGGCGGGGCGTGTGCCGCAAGCGGGCACCGTGATCCTGCTTGGCCTCGATGACGACAGCAGCGATGCCCGTCTCACCTACGCGCGGGAGAACGCCGGACCGCACCTCCTGACGCTTTCGCCGCCCACGACGCCGGTTGTCTCCGAAGCCTTGGGCCCCCCCGTGCTTCCGGGCGCGTTGAGGCAGGCGCTGGAGAAGGTGGTGGTCTCGACCAAGGCGTCCGATGCGTCCACGGCAGCAATCGACGACGGCGCGGGGCACAAGCCGCAGACCGTCAGCGATGACCTGGCCGGTTTGCGGGTTCTGGTGGTCGATGACAACGAACTCAACCTCACCATCGTCGCCGCGTTCCTCGAGCAAAGCGGTGCGTGCCAGGTCACGGTCAGCAGCGGGCAGGAGGCCGTGCAAGCTGCCCGCGAGGATATCTTCGACATCATCCTTATGGATATCCAGATGCCGGGAATGGACGGTTACGAAGCCGCTGGAAAGATCCATGCGTTCGCGCCGGACATCCCCATCATCGCACTCACGGCCAACGTGCAGCCCCAGGACAAGCAGCGCAGCGCCGATGCTGGATTTGTGGCGCATCTGACAAAGCCCTTGGGGCGCGAAACCCTGTGCAGGGAACTGGCCCGGTTCAAGACATCGGCGACCCAAGGAACGCGGCCTCGGCGCGCATCGGCGCCGGATCCAGTCCCCCTTCCGGAGACGCCGCCGGATCTGATCCGAGTTCTTGAAGAGATGGGGGTGGATACGGCAACCGGGATCAGCCAGGTCGGGGATGATCAGCAGCTCTACCGTCAGATCCTGGACAGTTTCGCAGGTCCGCACGGGGATCTGGTTCCGAGCCTGCAGGCAAGCTTGGCCAATGGGGAGGACGCGAAAGCCATCCGCGCTGTCCACACCATGAAATCCTTGCTGAGCTTGATCGGTGCGAATGCGACCGCCGATCAGGCCAATCTGATCGAAATGGCGTTCATGGCCTCCGGCCCCTCTCGCTCGGAGGCGGTGGAGGAGCTCAGCGCGCGCTATGATGCCATTCGGAACGCGATCGCGGCATACCTGCACTGACCCCCGGCCGGTTGGGGTCGTCTTGCGTAGGCGCTTGTCGAAGGATGGTCACACCCTGTCAGCTGACCGAAACGCTGTTCCATGGAGGTAGCTTGGTGGCTTGCAGTTCGACGCACAGGACTTCGGACCCATAATGGGTACGACCACCGTGGGCTGGGTCGAGGCCTGCCAAATCTTTGATGGTGTTATTGGTATTGGTTGCGGGGGCTCACAACTCACGATTTCTGCGGTTGGTGGAGAGGGTGGTTCCGCGGGTTGCGGCGTAGAATTGGCAGGCGGAGCGTGCAAAGGCCCATTGACGTCTTTCCAGTCTTGGCGCCTGAAAAGGTGCGAGAGTCATCCCGTACAGAAGGGCTGCTCATGCGAGCTGCCTAACCGCCTCGTATTACTACTGCTTCGGTTCGATCCTCCATCGGCGCGACAGAGAATCGCGCGGCCTCGGTGGCTGCGTTCAATGGCATTCAGCGTTCTCCTCGGCTCTGTTTGCATTCGGAGCGAACCCGCACTGCAAACTTTAAGCACACGAAGGCGGTGGCGCCACCCCGCCCTGCGCCACGACATGTAGTCGGCGGTGATCGATTGGGACCAGCCAAGAGAAGAGGGAGAGGGCCAACTTGCGGTATTGCGTGATCCTTAGATGGGATTTGGCCAAGTAGCTGCAGCGCTCGACCCAACCAGATGCCGCCGACGTCGGCTTCCGCTATCTCCTTCTGCTTGTGGCTCGGCCAGTTCCTCGTCATCCCAGAAACCGCCAATGATCCCCTTGGGCAGTTCGCTGCCCTTTCGTCCTGAAATCCCGCTGTCCGAGACGCTGACGCTGTTGTGGTGACCGGGTGCCTATCGCCCGAAACATTTCGCCAGCCGGGCACGTTCCGCTTCGCAATCTAGATCAAGGCAAAGAGCGATGAAGTCGTCGCCATCGGCTGCAAGGTCAAATAGCAGCGGCCGGAATCCGGCGGCGTGGATGTCCTTCCAGCAAGCATCGAACATCATGACCAACCGGCAATCGCCGACCGGCTGGTCCAGAATCTTGCGGGCTCGTCTCATGGAATAGCGCCACTCGCTGACCACGAAATCGCCAGGGTGGCATTTCTCCCGGGAGATGCAGGAGAAGCCAGCGCCCTTGCAGGGCCACCAGCGCAAGCCGGTTTCGCTTGCAGGAAACGCCTAACAAGCCGCTGTGACAATGATC
>CAZOMZ010000122.1:0-4712 GCA_964581065.1 uncultured Loktanella sp.
TCTTCTCATGTTCCCAAATACCTCGGGGGAGTCCCGGAACGGGACGGGGGCAGCGCCCCCTACCCGCGCCTGAACCAGCGCGCCAGTCGCCCGCGGCCCTTGGCGACACCGGCCTGCACCTCGTCGATCTGGTGCTCGGCCTTATCGAGTAACGGATCAACCGAGCGTTCCATGAACTGACGCCACATGGCCCGGATGAACAGGGCCGCTACGCCAAGGAAAATAAAGAAGAAGATGTTGAACCAAGGCGTCACACTCACATCCGGCCCCGCAACCGGGCGAATTGCAACCGCATTGGGGTAGATGCTCGCCCAGCGCACGCGCCAGCCGTAGTGGGTGATCACTGCCCAGGTATCCCCACGGGCAAGATTTGCCGCCTCGGCCTGCAAATCCGCACTGTCGAACTTGAAGTAAGGCGGCCAGCCCCAGCCGGTGTCCTCATTGCGGTAGACCATGACGCTTTCACTGTCGCGCGGAATAAATCCGAACAGCCAGGCATCACGCTTTTGCGTATTGATCAGCCGCAGGTCGCGCGTGTCCTGACTGGCAGACCCCGCATCGGCCGAGGCATAGAACATCCTGTTCCACCCGCTGAAATCGGTCCGGATGATCTCGGTCGAGGTCACACGCACAATATCATGCTGCGGCAGCGTGTAGTGAAAGAAGCTGCCGATCACGACAAACAGCAACACCCGAAAGATCATCTTGATACGCTGCATGGGCCGCCCTCTAGTTTGCGTTGATCGTATAGATGATGGCGCCGATCACAACCGTTGGCACCACATAGACCAGACCGATCAGTTTGGGCCGGATCGAACTGTCGTAATCCCGCAACCCGTCCGCGACGAATGCATCGCGCTCCGCGCGGTCGCCATCGGGGTTATCGACGTCGAATTCGTCTTCCAGCCGTTCCTTCGTGACCGACCGCGCATAGAGCGAGATCGACCAATAAATGACCGTCAGGCCGATAAAGCCGAAGACAACCAGTTTGATGAACCCCATGCGTCCCTCCTCGCGGTGCATTTCCTTCATGTGGGCGCTTGGCGCGCAAAATCAACGCAGTGTGCCGCAAAGCCTACCAGGTTTCATGCACCCATTTGCGCGGGAGGCCCGCCAGCGACAAAAGCATAATCGGCGCCCAGATCAGGGCAGAGGCCAGTCCGAGGCGACCAAAAAACACGACAGCCGCCCTGAGGTCCGGCAGACCCAGTTTGTCCAGCGGCGCGCCCTGCCAGTAGTAGAGAAGACAGAAGAACCCCGAAGCCAGACCAAAACATAGAACGGTTGAAAGAAACCCGTTGATCAGCAGAGGCAACACACCTTCAGGCAGGAAACGTGCCAGCACACGCGGCACTGCAAAACCGACCAGGGCCAAAAACAGCGCAGGCAGGACCAGCCCCTCTGACAAAAGCGCATTCATCCGGGCTGCCTACGCCTCGTCTTGATCCAATTGCGGCGGACGGTCATTGGCGATTGCTTCTTCACTCAACAATTCGTCTGGATCGATGATCTTGGGGGGAAGCTCGATGCCGCGACCGAAGTGCTCAGGGTCGATCCGCAGGGATTCCTCTTCGGACCGGATCAGCACCGTCATCGGGGCTTCGACCTGATCATAAAGATGGATGATGTCCTGATTGAACAGGCGGATACAGCCCGCCGAGCCGGAGTTGCCGATTGATTCAAGATCATTGGTCCCGTGAATGCGGTAACGTGTGTCACGGCCGTTGCGGAACAGATAAAGGGCGCGTGCGCCCAAAGGGCTGCGCAAACCACCGGGCAGACCGGCGGCAAAGGGGCCATAGACCTCCGGTTCAGTGCGCAGCATATTCTGCGTTGGCGTCCAGCTTGGCCATTTGCGCTTGAACTGCAACCGCGCCCGCCCGCGGATCGACCGCCCGGCGCGTCCCACACCGACGGGATAGCGCGTCGCAGTCCCGTCATCCTTTACGTGATAAAGAAATTTGGCATAGGGATCGACATCAAGCGAGTTTGGCGGCGCCTCACCCAGATAGATGCCGGACATGCGGCGGTTGACACCTTGGGTGTACTCGGCCGGAATTGGCGGCAGGAAATACCCGGCATCCTCGATCGGGCCATAGCCCTCGATATAGTCGGGCAGGGCCGGAGCCGCAGGGCTGTCTTCGATCCGTGGCGAACAGGCCGCAGCCGTCCCCATGAGGGCCATTGCCGTAAAGCTTCTTCTTGTAAATCTTTGCACCGTCATTCCGGGACCTTGTCATTGCTGGTCGGGTCTACAATGAAACCCTGTGGGCCCGCCAGTTCAGCATGCATAGTTAACACGAAAGCGTGTCGCTTCCGCCGCAGCATGGCGAGGATCAGCTGATTTTCTGTCCCAGATCGAGACCTTTGAGCACTTCAGCAGCCTGCATGGGCCGTTTTCCCGCCCTCTGCGCCTCGGTAACCGTGACCGCGCCGTGCCCGCAGGCGATGGTGAAGCCGCCAAGCACCTCTCCGGGCTGGCCTTCGCCTTGGGCAACGCGGGCGCCCAGCAGCTTTACACGTTCGCCTGCAACTTCGCACCATGCACCCGGAAACGGTGAGAGGCCCCGGATGATGCGGCTGACCTCCTCTGCGGGTCGCGCCCAATCGACGCGTGCTTCGGCTTTGTCGATCTTGGCAGCATAGGTGACGCCATCATCCGGTTGCTCCTGCGGCACAAGCTCGGGCAAACGCGCCAGCGCTTCGACGATCAGCCGCGCACCCATCCGGGACAAGCGGTCATGCAATTGCCCCGTGGTTTCCTCCTGCCCGATCGGTGTCGCCTCGCGGAGCAGCACGGGGCCAGTATCCAGACCTGCTTCCATCTGCATGATGCAGATCCCCGTTTCAGTGTCCCCGGCCATAATCGCGCGATGGATCGGTGCCGCGCCGCGCCAGCGGGGAAGAAGCGAGGCATGGATGTTCAGACAGCCTTGCCTTGGCGCATCCAGCACCACCTGCGGCAGCAAAAGCCCGTAGGCCACGACAACAGCGATATCGGCATTGAGCGCTGCAAATTCCGCCTGTGCATCCTCGCCTTTCAGACTGACGGGATGGCGCACGGGCAGGCCCAGCTCTTGGGCCCGCTGCTGCACGGGCGACGGGCGATCCTTCTTGCCGCGCCCCGCAGGACGTGGCGGCTGGCAATAGACCGCGGCGACCGCATGGCCTGCCTCGACCAATGCCTGCAGGACCGGAACTGAAAAGTCAGGCGTTCCCATGAAAACGATGCGCATGCGTTCACCCCTTCTTTCTCCCAGGAAACTCCCGCCGGAGGCACCTGCGTTCTCAGCCCGCGCCGCGCCCCAGTTTCTGCGCCTTCTTGATCAGCATATCCCGCTTCACACGACCCAGCCGGTCAAAAAACATCTTGCCATTCAAATGGTCGATCTGGTGCTGCACAGACGTCGCCCAAAGGCCCACGAATTCCTGCCGGTCCCACTGGCCCTTGTCATTCAGGAACCGCACGGTCACAGCGCGGGGACGCTTGATCTTCGCCCAGACGCCGGGAAGATTGGGCGAACCTTCCTCATGCTCGCGCAATTCGACGCTGCTGTGCAGGATCTGCGGGTTGGCCAGCCGGATCGCCTGCCCGCGCTTGGTCGAGGCATCGACAACCGCAAGCGCCATGTCGATCCCCAGTTGCGGGGCGGCAAGCCCGACGCCAGGCATCTCATCCATTGCCTTGATCATTTCGTCCCAGATCGCGCGCACCTCATCGGTGATCTCGGCCACAGGTGCCGCCGCCTTGCGAAGGGCTGGATGGGGCCATGGCACGTAGGCACGGTGCGACATCAGGTCAGCCCCGCGCCCGCTCGCGCTTGAGCTTCTGCATCTTGCGCGTGATCATCTGGCGGCGCAGCGGCTTGAGGTAGTCGATAAAAAGCTTGCCGTTCAGGTGGTCGATCTCGTGCTGCACGCATGTAGCCCAGAGACCATCAAACCGCTCGCGCCGTTCTTTGCCGTTCTGGTCGGTCCATTGAACCTCGACCTCGGCAGGGCGCTCGACCTCGGCATATTGCTCGGGGATCGAGAGGCAACCCTCTTCGTAGACGTTCAAAGCTTCAGAGGACCACGTGATCTCGGGATTGATCAGAACCATCGGTTCCGGTGTTGCCTCCTCATCCTTGACGCAATCCATCACCAACAGGCGCTCGGCGATGCCGATCTGCGGAGCAGCAAGGCCGATCCCCGGCGCGTCATACATGGTTTCAAGCATGTCATCTGCCAGCCGACGGATATCGTCGTTCACCGAAGCAACCGGCGACGCCACCTTCTTCAGGCGCGGATCGGGATGGATGAGGATGTTTCGCAGTGTCATGCGCCTCATCTAGTCCGTCGGTGCGGCTACCGCAAGCAATGCGCACAATTGGCCTTGAATACCCCAACGCTTCGCCCCAGTTTGCCAAACGAAGACTGGAGACAAAGATGAATTTCAATACCCGCATCGACCGCCGCAATACGAACTCGTCCAAATGGGACATGATGGAGAAGCTCTACGGCGTTTCTCCTCAAGACGGGCTGGCGATGTGGACGGCGGATTCGGACTATCCGACGGCACCTTGTGTGCGCGAAGCTGTGCAAGAGGCCGTTGACCACGGCGTCTTTGGCTATGGCTGGCAGGATGCGGCCTATCTTGGCGCAATCCAGTGGTGGATGAAGGCCCGCCATGGCTGGGAGATCGACACCGACTGGATTCTCAGCAACCAAGG
>CAZOMZ010000122.1:4812-6206 GCA_964581065.1 uncultured Loktanella sp.
ACCTTCATGCGGATCAACTTTGCCACGCAACGCCATATCGTCGAAGAGGCGGTGGCCCGCCTGCAAAACGCTTTCTCGGATCTGCAGTAACGCCTAGCTGTCGCGCGAGATCAGGCCGGCGGGTACGAATTCGGGCCGTACGAAATCTGCCGCCGGACCGGAGGCGACAGGTGTTGCCCACTTGAATTCGAAGACACGTTCGTCCCCATCTTCAACCGAGGACATCACAAGGCACTGATAGAGGTGCTTTGGGCCATCGTAGATATCCACGTGACCGCGCAGCTTTTCCGACCCTTCGAGGTCGAGCGCAAAGCCGCCATCCCAGAACCGCCGGATCCGATAGGTGGCATCCCCGTCATGCACCGACAGGCGGTCTTTCCGTTTCAGAGCGGCCTTGCGCGCCTGTTCGAGACCTTCACGCACCGCATCGGGCAAAAACGCATACATTCCAAACACCTCTCCCACTTGAGGCAGAGAATGGGACGATAAAGGTAAATTTCAAATGACATTCGTCGCCGCGGCGCAGAAAACCCTTGAAAATCAGGCTTTCACGTGCGGTCGGAGCACATGTGGCTTGGCTGCATCATAGAGCGCGGAGTCGGGAAACCCGTGCGAATCAGACAGGGCAGGTCCCACAAGGATCAGCGCCGTGCGGGTGATTTTCGCCGCGCGGACCTTTTCGCGCACATCCATCAGCGTGCCACGGATGATCATCTGATCCGGCCAGCCGACGCGGTAGATCACGGCCACGGGGCAGTCCTCGCCGTAATAGGGGGCCAGTTGCCGCTCGATCTCGCGCAGGGCGCGGATGCCGAGGTGGATCGCCAGCGTCGCACCCGTGCGGGCGAAATTCTCGAGCGTCTCGCCTGCGGGCATGGAGGTCGATTTCATCGACATACGGGTGAGGATGATCGACTGCGCGACCTCGGGGATGGTCAGCTCGGTGCCAAGTGCGGCGGCAGCGGCGGCATAGGCGGGCACACCGGGGATGATCTGGTAGTCGATGCCGTCAGCCTTCAACCGCCGGATCTGCTCTGCAATCGCGCCATAGAGCGAAGGGTCGCCGGAATGCACACGCGCCACGTCCTGCCCTTTGGCATGTGCCTTGACGATCTCGGCGTGGGTTTCGTCCAAAGTCATGGGTGCCGTGTCCATCACCAATGCATCAGCGGGCGCGCAGCCCACGACTTCTTCCGGCACCAGCGAACCGGCGTAGAGGCAGACAGGACAAGCGCCGATAATACGCGCGGCCTTGAGGGTCAGCAGTTCAGGATCACCCGGTCCTGCGCCAATGAAATAGACTGTCATCGCAAACCCCTCATCATTTTGCCAAAAATACTCCCGCCGGAGGCATCCGCCCTATCCGGCCAAGTCCCCGTCAATCTTGCGCGCGT
>CAZOMZ010000123.1:0-6173 GCA_964581065.1 uncultured Loktanella sp.
GATGATCACCCATGACGTCAAACCTGAAATCGAGCTTTTCGACGTCTCGCACCTGTTCAAGGCCGCCGAGATGCATGCAGCAGGGCAGATCAGGGACGTGCCTTATGTGCAATTCGTCATGGGCATCAGGAACGCCATGCCCGCGGATCGCGCGGTCTTTGACTTCTATGTCGCCACGCAGAAGCGCCTTTTCGGCGATGCGCCTTGGTGTGCGGCGGGGATCGGGCCGAACCAGATTGTCCTGAACGATTGGGCGATAGCGGCGGGCGGGCATGTGCGCACTGGTCTGGAAGACAACGTCCGCCTTGACCGAGACCGGCTGGCCCCCTCGAATGCGGCACTGGTGGCGCGTGCGGCAGAGATCTGCGCCCGCCACGACAGACCCGTGGCCGATGCGGCCACCGCCCGCGCTATACTGGGACTGCGTCCCGCCTGATCAGCGTTCGAGCTGGTTGCGCAGTTCTTCGGCTTCCTGCCGTGCTTCGCGCAGACCGTCCATGGCCGCGCGCAACTCGGCTTCGGTCTGGGACAGCTGGTTGGTGATTTCGGCCTCGCGCTGCTGCAGGTAGGTGATCGCCTGATCGCGGGTTTCCTCGGCCTCGTGCAGGGCCTGCGCCATTTTGTCGAGTTCGCCGATCTCGGCCTTGGTCACGCGGGTAAAGCGGTTGACCAGCCAGCTTGCGAACCAGCCAAGGGCAAAGGCGACAAAGAGGATCACAGCCGTCGCGAGGATGAATTCCGATCTGTTCATGGCGTCTCCTAGTTGCCTTCCGGCGCAGTTTCTTCGGTCACGGCTTCGCCGCCCTCAACCGTTTCACCCGGTGCGACGAAGGCCTCTTCTGTGACTTCGGGTTCGTCAGGGATCAGGCTGAATTCGATCCGGCGGTTGGCCTCGCGGCCCTCTTCGGTTTCGTTGTCGGCGATGGGGTTTTCTTCGCCAAAGCCGATGGACTGGAATGTCGAGACCGGCACACGACGGGCGCGCAGGGCCGTCAGAACGGCGTCGGCGCGGTCCTGAGACAGTTGCTGGTTCATCACTTCGCGGCCCTGACTGTCGGTGTAGCCTGCAACGCGGATCGGCAGGTCCCCGCATTCGCGCAGGATATCTGCAATTGCGTCGACAACGGGTTGGGTGGCCGCCGTCAACTGCGCCGAGCCGGGATCGAAGAGGATTTTGGTCTCGGATGTCACGGCCTCAATCTTGGCAAGGCATTCCTCAGGGGTCGGCAGGCTGGCAATCGGGTCCAGCTCTTCCACATAGGTGACGTCGATATCGAAGTCAGCCGCCTGTCCCAGTTTGTCGATCAGCAGGCGCGCGATCTCGGCGCTGGCATCGGCGTTGCCGGTATTGCCTTTGACCGAAAAGCTGGCCGGTTCGACCACCACGACACCGTTGGAGAGGGCCGAAAGTGCCTCGATCCCTGCCAGCACGCGGACCGACCAACCTTGCGGCAGCCCTTCCGAGGTGCGGGTGCCCATCGTGATGTTGCGCTGCCCGAATTTGGCCTGCGCGAAATTTTCGACCACGGTGTTGGATGCCTCGTCGGGCACACGTCCGCGCAGTTGCACCATGCCTTCGGGGCTCAGCGTGGCCGTGAAGGAGGGTGTTTCCTGGCCTGTGTCCTCGACAATCACGGGCAGTTCGGCGCGCAGGGCAAAAGCGTCGGGAAGTGCGTTTTCCAGCCGTCCGACCGCGTTGTCAAAAGCCCCCTGATCGGTGCCTTCAAGTGCCACAAGTGTCACATCGGTGTCCGAGATCGTGACCGTGCCGCCGCCGATCTGGCGCAGCGCGTCAATGGATTTTGCCACCGCTTCGCCCCAGCTGAGCGAGGGCGCACCAAGCGCAAACACGCAAGGGGCACGGTTCTGGAAACCGGCGGCAGAGGCGGCTGTCATGATTTCGCTCAGCGCCTCTTCGGAGTCGACCGCGCAGGCGTCGAAACGGGCGCCGTCCTCGTCCAGAATAAAGCGGGTGGTAAATGGCGAGATCACGGGCCGTGGCGCGCGGATATTGACGGCAAGCGTTACCCCGTCAGGCGTATTCCGTGCCAGCGCGATTTCGAGCTGGCGCTTTTCCTCGGGGCTGTCGGCGATTGCATCCACGATGACGCGGTCCGCGTTGACCGAGATTTTGGACTTGGTCAGCATATCCAGCGCCCGCAGCGCATAGTTCAGTGCGACGCGCCAGTTTTCAGGCGTCGGGTAGTCGCCGACTTCCAGCAGGTCCGTGACCGTACCGTCATCTGCGATATCGGCGATCCTCGCGGCAAGCACATCACGATCTGTTGACGCGGGGATCAGCCCGATCAGCGAGACACCGGCATCGTTGCGCAGAATTTCGATGGCGAACTCGGGTGGTTTGATCTGTGCCGAATCGACAACAGACAGGTTGTCGATCACGCGGCTTGCGTCCACGACACCGCTGGCTGCCGAGATTGCACGGAACCGCACGGCCTCGGTCGGGGCGTCGCCTTCAAGGATCACCTGCAGGCCGTCACCCAGCACAGAGGCCCATTCATAGCCTTGATCCACAAGGCTTTCCTGCACAGCGACCACCGACCGTTCCTCGACTTCGCGCACAAGCGTCTGTGCCGAAACATAGGCGACCGCCGCGGCAGCAGCAAAGACGACGAGGCGCAGGAAGATGGCTGAAAGGCGCATGGTGCTCCGATATTGCAGGTGGCCATTCAATAGGGCCACAGCGCATTGGGTTCAATCACACCAAAAGCGCAATGGCGAAAAATGGTAGCGGGATCAGTCCGGCGTCGCGGTTGGAGCGGAAGATACGCAAAAGGCTCTGGCTGTCGTCGGGGTTAAACCGGCTGAGCTGCCATGTCAGATGCCAGCCAAGCGCCCAGGGTCCGCCGATTGCGATGACCAGTGACAGGGCCGAGCGGTCGTGCGTCGCCAGAACGACGGCCAGACCGAAGAGCACGATTGTGATCGTCAGGAACAGCCGCAGCCATTTGCGTGACTGGTCGCCGAACAGCCGTGCTGTCGATTTGATCCCGATCAGCGCGTCGTCCTCGGCGTCCTGATGGGCATAGATCGTATCATAGAAAAGCGTCCATGCGATCCCGGCGGCGTAAAGCACCAGCGGCACCGGACCGATGCTGTTGGTATGTGCCGCCCACGCGAGCAATGCGCCCCAGTTGAAGGCAACGCCAAGAAAGATCTGCGGCCACCACGTGAACCGCTTGGCAAAAGGGTAGATCGCCACCGGCAGCAGTGCCAGCACGCCAAGCGCGATGGCCGTGGGGTAGAAGGTGATCAGAATGAGGAACGCCAGAAGCGCCTGGACGACCATCCAGACCAGCGCGCCGCGCACAGTGACTTGCCCTGACGGGATGGGCCGCGATCGCGTCCGTGCCACTGCCCCGTCAAAATCGCGGTCTGTGATATCGTTCCACGTGCATCCGGCACCGCGCATGAGGAAAGCGCCCATCGCGCAGCCTGCAATCGTCCACAGATCATGTGTCCCGTAGCGGTCTGTGGCGAGGATCGCCAGCGACAGCCCCCACATGCAAGGCGCAAAGAGCAGCCATGTCCCGATGGGCCTGTCCGCACGGCTCAGCCGCAGGTATCCGCGGCTGAAAGCGGGGGCATAGCGGTCCACCCAGTTGTCGGGTGGTGCGTCGGCGACGGTGCCGTTCTTCTCTGGCCCTTCGGCGTTCTCGGTCATATTGTCCGCTTCATGGCATCCAAGGTTCGGCTTTTTGTAGAGCACCCTTTGGGGGAAGGGCAATCTGTTCCGCTGACGCGCGAGCAGGCCCATTACCTTTTCGGCGTCATGCGGCTGGCAGAGGGTGATGTGATCTCGCTGATCAACAGCCAGGATGGCGAGTGGGACGCGTCGGTCGAGAAAGCGGGCAAGAAGGGTGGAATTCTGCTGTGTCAGGCGCAGACTGCCCCTTTGCAGCCGCCGCCTGATCTGTGGTTTCTCTTTGCGCCGATCCGCAAGGAACGCACCGCCTTCATCGTCGAAAAGGCGGTCGAGATGGGGGCCGCGCGCATCATGCCGGTCCAGACCGACTACACGCAGTCCGCCAACCGCATCCGGCAGGACAAACTGCAGGCCCATGCGGTCGAAGCCGCCGAGCAATGCGGCGGTACGTTTGTGCCGCCGGTGGACGAACTCGCCAAACTCTCCGCCGTGCTGAAAGACTGGCCGGCCGACCGGCAACTGATGTTCTGCGACGAATTGCTGATTGGCGACCCAGTGGCCTTGCCTGACTTGCGCGGGCCATGGGCGATCCTGATCGGGCCGGAGGGCGGCTTTTCCCCTGCAGAACGTGACGCGCTGCGTGGGTTGCCTTTTGCCCATCCTGTCAGTCTGGGTCCACGTATTTTGCGCGCCGATACGGCGGCAGTGGCGGCACTGACGGTCTGGCAGCAGGCGCTGGGGGATTGGACGTGATCCCAGCCGTGCCCGAAGATCGGGTGGCGATCGAGGCGTTTCTGATCGCGCGGATCGAAACCTCGATGTTTCCGCTGTCGAACCTGCGCCGCTACGGGATGGCGGGCGGTCACCCCCGCGCCATGCGTTTCTGGCTGGGCTGGAAGGACGGGCAGATCACCGACGTTCTGGGAATGAGTGAGGAAGGCATGGTCTTTCCCCAATGCCCCAGCGGTCCTTGGGGCGAGGCGGCGGTTGTGCTGGCGGGGCGTCCGGTCAAGGGCATACTGGGTCAAGCGGGTCAGGTCGCGGCTTTGCGGCGGTCGCTGGCGCTTGATCCTGATGCAGAAGCGCTCGACACGGTTGATCCATTGTTCACGCTGCCATTGGACGATCTGATCATGCCGGATGTGGCGGATCATGCGTTGGTGCCCCTGACCGATACATACCGCGACATTGCGACCGCGTGGCGGGCTGCCTACATCACAGAGGTCATGCCGATCCCCGGCGAAGACCCTCAGACGAAGGCGGCACAGGATATCGCGATGTATCTCTCGAGCGATTCACATCGTGTTCTCTTGAAAGGCGACGCGCCCGTGGCGTTTACCGGCTTTAATGCCTTCATGCCCGAAGCGGTCCAGATCGGTGGCGTTTATGTCCCACCGGCCCTGCGCAAGCAGGGGCTTGCGCGGCGGGCGGTGGCCCTCCATCTGGCCGAAGCGCGAGCGCGGGGCATTGGTACGGGGGTGCTTTTTGCAGCCTCCGACAACGCAGCACGCGCCTACACCGCGATCGGCTTTCGCAGGGCAGGGGACTATGCGGTGCTCGTCTATGAAACCCCGCAGGTGCCTCATGTCTGATTTCCTCCGTCCCGAGGCCAAGGCGCAGCTTTGGCGGTTCCGCGATACGCTCTTGGGCGGAGGTGTCGCACTTCTGGGTCTCTACTGGGGGCTCACGCGATTTGGCATCCTGTCGTGGATCGGCTGGATCATGCTGGCGGCCGGACTGGTCTGGGCCGTCGCGGGCCTGCAACGCGCGCGCTTCAGGCAAGGTGACGGGGGCCCGGGGGTCGTGCAGATCCGCGAGCGCCGCTTTGCCTATTTCGGCCCGCTGGATGGTGGCATGATGGATGTGGACGATCTCACCAAGCTCGAGATCGACCCGACCAGCCATCCCGCACCCAGCTGGATTCTGTCCGGTCAGGGTGGCCAGCGGCTGGCGATTCCGGTCAATGCGACAGGGGCGGAAGAGCTGTTTGACGTCTTTGCGGCCCTGCCGGAGATCAAGACGGGTGTCATGCTGGACGTGCTTTCGCGCACACCCGATGCGCGCGTTGTCATATGGCAGCGCACAAAGCCACTCTTGCATTGACAGAGCATGTCGGGCACGTCACCGATACGACCCTAAACTTCCGCGAGGTCCCTTCATGTCGATCCCCCAGTCCGGCGGCGCGCCTATCGAACACTACAGCCAGCTGGCCGAACTGCTGGAGAAAGGCTGCAAGCCGAAAGAGGATTGGCGCATCGGCACCGAGCATGAAAAATTCGGCTATTGTCAGGATTCGCTGAAGCCGCTGCCCTATGACGGCGAACGATCCATCAAGGCGGTGCTGGAAGGACTGGAAAGCCGTTTCGGCTGGGACCGCGTCGAGGAAGACGGCAAGATCATCGGCCTGACCAAGGATGGGGCGAACGTCAGCCTTGAACCGGGTGGCGCGCTGGAATTGTCGGGCGCACCTTTGGAAACGATCCACCAGACCTGCGACGAGGTGAACAGC
>CAZOMZ010000124.1:0-6086 GCA_964581065.1 uncultured Loktanella sp.
CTACCGCCACACCACAGCCGAGGCACTGGCCGAGGCCGGCGAACAATTCGACGCCGTTCTGAATATGGAAGTGGTCGAACATGTCGCCGACCCGTTGGGCTATCTGACGGCCTGCCAGCAACTGATGAAACCGGGCGGCATCCACATCTGCTCGACCATCAACCGCAACCCGAAAAGCTTTGCGATGGCGATTGTCGGCGCGGAATACATCATGCGCTGGCTGCCCAAGGGCACGCATGAATGGAACAAATTCATCACGCCCGACGAGCTGTTCGACCTGCTGTCCAAGGCTGGTATGACGCCTGTTGACCGGAAGGGTTTTGTCTTCAATTTCGCGCGGTTCACTTGGTCGATCTCGGATCGGGACCTGTCGGTGAACTATGTTACGGCAGCGACAAAGCCCGAGGTCTAGCGCCCCGCGGCCCTTTTGCACTACGGTCGGCGGGAACTGAAAGAAATTCGCAGGTCATCCCTTGCTTCAATACATCGCCAAGAGCCGCGACCTGATCCGTAAGCCGGTCGTCTCTCTAGAGAAGCATGTGGCTGTGCGCCGCCGCATGACAGAGGAATTCAGGGCAGCAGGCCTACCCCCTGTTCCGGCAAAGATTTCATTCAGCCGCGAGCCGCGCACCTCGACCGAGATGATTCTGCGCAAGAGTGGCGGTGGGGTCGTTGTTCTTCTCTCGGACCATGCCCCACTTGCCAGAGTGCGGTTCATAAGCGAGAGGATCGCTTGTCACACCTATTGGTTTTCGCAGACGTCTTCGGCGATCACCGAAATTTCCTGTGATCTCTCCGACGGGTATATGCCCAGCTTTGCGACCTATCGCTTCTCGGTGACACCAAACGTCGGGATTGCGGTCCCCGATCCCTACTTTTTCGCGTCGCGGGGATATCGTGAGATGCATCAATATGCACACGCGCAAACCCCGCAATGGGATGACCGGGACGATGAAATCGTCTGGCGCGGAGCCCCGAATAACAACGGCCTCTTCTCGCTTGATCCTGCAAACATGATGAATCCCGGCGTCCAGCAAAGGCTGCGACTGGCGCTGGCCTGCCAGTCGCTTGATGTCGATTTCCGCTTTGTTGCGGGTGGCAAGACAGACGCGGCTCCGCTGCTCAAGGCTGCTGGCCTTGTGGGGGATTGGCAGCATCCGACAAGCTGGGCGAGCCGGAAATACGCAATCGACATCGACGGCTGGACGAATGCGTGGAACAACTTCATGCAGCGTCTGGCCTTGGGTTGCTGCGTGCTCAAGGTGGATAGCCAGTTCGGTTATTCCCAGTGGTATTATCCGCGATTGAAACCATGGGAACACTTTGTCCCGATCAAGGCTGATCTTTCCGATTTTGCCGAACAAATCGAATGGGCACGGACACACCCTGACCGTGCCCGCGAGATCGCGGCTGCGGGACAAGCCGTGGCGAGATCCATGACACTCGAGTCAGAAACCCGCGTCGCCGCAGAGATCATTGAAACCCATGAGGCAAACCGGTGACCGCTTGGGGCAACACATCCGTTCTTGTCGCGGGCGGCGCGGGATTTCTCGGGCGGCATCTGGTCCGCAACCTTATGCAGCGGGGCGCGAAGGTTCATGTCATTGACGATCTCTCGACAGGTGTTGCCACCGATCTCGGCGGCCTGTCGTTGATCCACCACGACATCGCAATTCCCACTGAACTGCCGGCCTGCGACGTCATCTTCAACCTTGCCAGTCCGGCCTCACCGCCCCTCTACCAGCGCGATCCGATCCAGACATGGAAGAGCAACGTGCTGGGGACGCTGAATCTGCTGGAGCACGCGATCCGCTGCAATGCGACCCTCGTTCAGGCCTCCACCAGCGAGATCTACGGCGATCCCCTGTCCCATCCACAGAAGGAAGAGGATTGGGGCCATGTGAACCCCATTGGTCTGCGTGCCTGTTACGATGAAAGCAAGCGTGCAGCAGAAACGCTTTTGATGGACGCCTTCCGCACCAAGGGCACCGACATCAGGATTGCCCGGATATTCAACACCTACGGCCCCGGCATGACAGAAGGTGACGGCCGCCTCATCCCGAATTTGATCGAACAGGCATCCAAGGGACAGGCCCTGACGATCTACGGAGACGGACGGCAGACGCGCAGCCTTTGCTATGTGGACGATACGGTCGAGGGATTGGTGCGACTGGCAGAGGTCGATGCGGCAAAGGGAGAAGCGATCAACATCGGCAACCCGCATGAACAATCCGTTCTGGAGATTGCCGCCTGCATCAAAGAGGTGGTCGGTGCCGAGGTGCCCCTCGTGTTCTCGGAACTGCCGGCCGACGACCCCGTGCGGCGCTGCCCCGACATAGGCAAGGCAGAACGGCTTCTCGGATGGGCACCGAAAACGCGTCTTTCCGAAGGATTGCGGGAGGTCCTGAAAGCAACAAAGGCCGCAGCCTAGGTCTCTTTGTTGAACTCGCTCAGCTTTACACGCATCTCGCGCAGGACCGGCAGCGCCAGCTTGACCTTGTCTTCACCGACATTCGCCACGACCTGAGCGATGATCGGGGCGATGGCCGCTAGTGCTGCATCACGCGCCGCCTGACCGGCGGGGCTGATTGCGACCATCTTGCGGCGCGCATCGTCCCAATCAGGACGGATGTGCACCCATCCCGCCCATTCGAGCTTGTGCAGCGTATTGGTCATCGCGCCGCGTGTCAGGTGAAAGGCTTTTGCCAATTGCGCTGGCGACCGCTCGGCGCCAGCCCGTGCGAGATGGTTGAGCACCGAGAAATGCGACAGCTCCATGCCCTTTGGCATCGCTTTGGCCACATTGGCCCGCGCAAGCTGATCCACCATCAGGATCTCGCTGAAAAGCGTCACGGCGAGATTGTCAGAAGGTTTGGACATCAGGGGCCTATGAATGGGCGGTCGTGTTGCAAGGCCGCGATACGTTGCCTGCTTTTTGCCACTTCAAGAGGGTCAAGATCAACCACCGCGACACCAGGCCGCTGGCCCATGTCCACCAGAACCTCGCCCCACGGAGAAACCGCAAGACTGTGGCCATAGGTCTGGCGCGCCTTGCCGCTTATGGCGGAATGGGTGCCGGTTTGCGCCGCCGCCAACACGTAAGAACCGGTCTCGATAGCCCGCGCACGCAACAAAGGCTCCCAATGGGCGGCGCCGGTCACGGGCGAGAATGCGGATGGCACCAAAAGCACCTCGGCACCGGCCTGCGCAAGCGCGCGATAGAGGTAGGCAAAGCGGACATCATAGCAAATGGACAAACCGACTTTCGCAAAGGGTGTTTCCACGACAACGGCGCGGTCGCCCGGACGGTAACCCGCCGACTCGCGGTAGCTTTCCGTTTCCGAGACCGTCACGTCAAACATGTGGATCTTGTCATAGCGCGCCATGATGCGCCCTGCCGGATCAATCAGGAACGACCGGTTTGCAAACCGCCCGTCGGGATCATCCGTCTTGAGTGCCAGCGAGCCGATGGACAGCCAGACGCCGTGACGGACAGCAGCATCGCGCAGACCCGCAAGGGTGGGGTCCGTGTCTTCATGCTGCAGGACATCAATCTGGCGCGCGCGATCCTGTGACACACAATTCGTCACCTCAGGCGTCAGGACAAAGCCCGCACCTTGCGATGCAGCCTCGGCAATCAGATCGGCGGTCTGCGACAGGTTCTCAGCCGGATCATCGCTTGACGTCAGCTGAAGCAGCGCGGCCTTCATGACGCCAGCAGCGTGTCCAGCTTGCCGCCGCGTTCAAGGGCGAAAAGATCGTCGCACCCACCGACGTGCTGGCCGCTGATAAAGATCTGCGGAACCGTACTGCCGCCGTTGGCGCGCTGGATCATCTCAGCGCGGCGTTCGGGTTGGGCGGAGATGTTGACCTCGGCAAAGCTGACGCCTTTCGATGCCAGAAGACGTTTTGCCATGTGGCAGAAACCACAGGTCGGCTTGGTGTAAATCTCGACGTGAGCCATTCTTTGATCCTTCGACCGTGTCGGCCTAGGACTTAAGTGTCTTTGACGACTCTTGCCAGTGTTAGAATTGACACATCTTTGGCACCCATACTGTTCAGAGCTTCTGTCGACGCCGCGAGCGTGGCGCCCGATGTCATCACATCATCCACCAGCAGGACTTTGCGGTCGCGGATTGCCACCGCCCGCTTGGGGTTGGCACGGATCCCGCCCGCAAGTGCTGCAAAGCGCGCGTCCCGCCCGTGTCCATCAAGAGGCGCTGTCCGGCGCGGCCGCAACAAGGCATCAACGCAGACCTCCTGATCGGTCTGCCTGCCAAAGTGTTGGGCCAGCAGCGCCGCCTGATTGTAGCGCCTGCGCAAAAGCCGCGCCCAATGCAGCGGGACCGGCACAACAAGGCGCTCGGCGTCTTCCAGACCGCGCGCCGCCCCGACCATCCAGCCCGCAAGTGTCGGGACAAGGTCCGTCCGGTCTCCGTGTTTGAGCGCAAGAACCATTCGCCGCCCGATATCACGATACGCCAGCGCGGCACGCCCCTGCGACCACGGCCGCGCGACCGTCAGGCAATCGTCGCATTGGGCCACCGATCCGTCATCCTGACCGGGCAGTGGTGTGCCGCAACTGTTGCAGACCAGCCCTGAAATGAATGTTGTCCCGGACCAGCATTCGCCGCAAAGACCATGCGCATCTTCCACCCGCGCGTCACAAGAAACACATGACAGCGGGTAGATGGCACGAATGACGCTTTGCAACTGCATGAATGCACCCTATTTGAGCGGGCATGAAACCGCCCCAGATCACCGACCGCGCCGCCCTGTTGCGCAACCGCGCTCGCGCCGAGCCTGACGCGCTCTTCCTTCAGGAACTTGCCGCGGATGAGATTCAGGAAAGACTGAACGAGGTTAACAGAACCTTTAATTCGGTCGCGATTGTCACCGGTTTTCCCGCCATGTGGTCTGCCTGCTTTCCTGACGCGACAATTGTCAGCGACGCCGAGACACTGGACCTTGCGCCAAAAGCGCATGATCTGGTGATCCACGCCATGTGCCTGCACTGGGCCAATGATCCGGTTGGTCAGCTTGTCCAGTGCCGCCATGCGCTACAACCGGACGGTCTGCTGCTCTGCACATTCCTGGGTGGTCAGACATTGCACGAATTGCGGGCCTCGCTGGGGCAGGCAGAGGCGCTGGTCACCGGAGGTCTCTCGCCACGGATCGCGCCGATGGGTGAAATCCGTGATCTGGGCGGGCTTTTGCAGCGGGCCGGCTTTGCCTTGCCAGTCGCGGACAGCACGGCAGTCACGGCCAGCTATGCCAACGCCTTTCATGTGATGCACGACCTGCGCAAGATGGGTGAAAACAATGCTTTGGCCGCAAGGATCAAACATCCGACACGCCGCAACGTGCTGACCGAAGCCGCATGTATCTATGCCGAAAACTTCAGCAACGACGACGGCCGCGTCGATGCGACGTTTGAATTCATTACCCTGACGGGGTGGGCTCCGGACGACAGCCAGCCCAAACCGCTCAGGCCCGGAAGTGCGGCAGCACGGCTTGCGGATGTGCTGGGCACCCAAGAAACGCCGCTTGATAGGTCCAATGATTGATCTGGGACGTATCCCATTTAACTAAGCCGAGAATGACGCTACCTAGAGGGCGATGAAAATGTTTGATGCACAAAACTCCACCGAGGCGCGTCCAGCCGTCTGTCCCGTCCACGCCAAGCCGGATCATCCGGCAATCAAGCCTGCACGCGTGGGCATTCTGGTGGCAAACCTCGGGACACCGGACGCGACCGACTATTGGTCCATGCGCCGGTATCTGAACGAATTTCTGTCGGACAAGCGCGTCATCGACTATTCCGCGTGGATCTGGCAGCCACTCTTGCAGCTTGTGATCCTGTCCAAACGTCCGTTCTCATCCGGCGCGGCCTACAAGTCGATCTGGAATGAAGAGGCGAACGAAAGCCCCCTGATGACGATCACCAAAGCCCAGACCGCCGCAATCAAGGCCAAGATGATCGAACGCTACGGCGACGATGTGCGGGTCGATTTCTGTATGCGCTACGGCAACCCGTCGACCAAGTCCAAGGTGCGCGAGATGGTCGAAGACGGCTGCACCAAGAT
>CAZOMZ010000125.1:0-6027 GCA_964581065.1 uncultured Loktanella sp.
GCATAAAAGATGATCGCCGCAAAAGGCGCAACGTGCCAGACGCGATAGAACATCATCATCAGCTCGATGGTCCAGGCTTGGGCAAAAAGCGCCAGATCGCGTTCCAGCCACCATTCAAGAAGGGCCGTCAGGATCCCGTCGCCACGAAACAGCCAGTTGATCGACAACGCGCCGATCACCGGCGTGATGATGAAAGGCAAAAGCGACAGAAAGATCACCGGCCCGCGTATTGATTTGGCGGCATTGTTGATCACCAGCGCAATCGCGAGACCGACGCCAACAACAAGTGGCAGAGTGACCAAAGTGAACATCAGCGTGAACCGCAGCGCTTTCCAAAAGTCGATGGACTGGATGCCTGCCCATGAGCGATCTGCGATTGCGGCCCAGAAACGCTCCATTTCCAGAACGTTGCGGTAGCTCTGCAGCCCGACAAACTCTGTTGTGGTGACGATCTCACCATCTTCGTCAATGATTGGGCGGGTCTGGATTTCTGTCGTACAGGTCTGTGTCAGGAAGCCCGGTGTGCAGTTTTCGACTTCGATCTGTTCGTAGACAGGTTGGGTGACGTAGAAGCTCTGCATAAACACGCTGAACAGCGGGAACGCGATGAACAACAGCATCAGAAAGATCGATGGCCCGACAAATGCGGCGAAGGTCTTGAAGTTCATGCGGCCTCCTTGCTGGCTTTGGCGCGTGCAGCGACGAAGCCGCCCGCGCGCCAGCCGATCATCATGGATGGGGCGTTTGTGTTGGCCGAAGTGACCCTTGGCATGACCGAAGCATCAGCCACGGTCAGACCAGTGATGCCACGCAGCGAAAGCCGAGCGTCGAGCGGCGCATCGTCCCCCATCGCGACTGTGCCGACAGGGTGATACGCGGTGCCGCATCCCTTACGGACAAAAGCCTCCAGAGCGTCACCGGAAACAGCTTCGCCCGGATGACCCTCTGGCGCGCGCCTGTCCCCCAGAGGTGCATTGCGCAGGATTGCGCGCAAGCGGGGAATGCCATGCATCAGGACTTGCAGATCGTAGGGATCGCCCAGCAGGTTCAGATTGATTGCGGGGGTGAAACGGTCCGCCCCCAGACAAAGCCGTCCGCGGGAACGGGGGCGGCTGACCACAACATCGGCAAAATAGCCTGATCCCCAGGTGATAGCCTTGCCGTTCCAGCCCAGCATGAAAGGGATGAAGTGGCTTTGCGCATCTGGGCGACCCTCGCCAGGCATCGCGCGGAAAAAGCCGCAGGCTTCCACCGTGGGGGATGCAAACGGACCACGCCGCGCAAATGTCCAAGCAAATGGCGCCATCGCCCAACGTGGCAGCTGTGTAAGTGTCAGCCCATAGCCGGAGCGTGTCCCTGAAAAATGCAGTCCAACGCCGGGGTGGTCATGTAGATTTCCACCGATTTGGGGCATGTCAAGAAGCGGGGAAATGCCGTGCTCTGCCAAATGAGCTGCCGGTCCAAGCCCCGAGCGCATAAGGATCATCGGGCTTTCAATAGCTCCTGCAGAAAGTATCACGCCTGCGCGAGAGACAATCTTTCGCCCGTCGCGCAATACAACACCCGTCACCCGGTTTTCGTCTATTGTGACCTTTTCAACTTCCGCATTTGTAAGAGTTTCAACCCGGCCCGTCTTTTGCGCGGGTCGCAGAAAGGCGTCTGCAGCCGACCAACGCCGCCCGTTGTGCAGGTTGGCATGGCACACGCCTGCGCTTTCGCGCTCTGGGGTCGGGGGGGCGTCCGGATCGTTGGCCCCGAATGCTTGACCGAAGCGCTCGGCCAAAGGGTGTGGGTTGGCAAGGCGCATCGGGCGTGTCGCAGCCTCGACAGCTTCAAACGCTGGGGCCACATCGGTCCAGCGCCATCCATCGACAGACCATTCATCGAAATCATCACGGCGGCCACGAAACCAAGCCATCGAATTTATCGAACCTGAGCCACCAATCATCTTGCCGCGGGGGACCGAGATTTGACGGCCACCCAGGTGCTCTTGTGGTACGGTCTTGCGGGCCCAATCACGCGGACCACCCATCAAATTCACAAGGCCAAACGGTATCTTGACGCGCAAATCCGCATCAGAGGGGCCAGCCTCGATCACGCAGATCGTATCGTTTGTCAGCTCGGCGAGACGCGCAGCGACTGCGCATCCGGCAGAACCGGCTCCTACGATGATATGATCAAAGGTATTGGACATGACGATCCCGAGAGAAGAAGCGGGGCCGCACCGTGGCGCGGCCCCAAGGCATTGACCCTTATTCGACCAGACCAGCCTCACGTGCGGCTGTCAGGTAGGCGGCCTCAATATCGGCCAGCGCTGTTTCGGCGTCCTTGTTGCCGTTCAGATAGTCTGCCAGACCATTGCCAAGTGCAGTGTGCATGATGCCCATGGCGCTCGACGCAGGGTAGGGCAGGGCGCCGTTCATCGCGGTTGCGGCAGCACCAGCGGCCAGTTCACCGGGCACAAAACCATCGATCAGCCAGACGGCGGCATCATTGTTGGCCTGCACCATTTCGGTGTCGATGCCTTCCATGGCAACGCGGAACGCGGCCTCGGCCTCTTCGTCAGAGATATTGGAGGCAATCACGATACCATCCCACCAGATCGAAGATGCAGGTGCTGCCGAGCCCATCGGTGCAGACGCCATTTTGACGAGGCCGACAACCTGGCTTTCTGCTTCATCGTTCATGGCACCCGCACGGCTCGCCCAGAGGTTTGCCATCGCGATCTTGCCTTGCTGGAATTGCTGCTGAACGTAGGTTGAGTCCGAAACCAGATACTCGGGATCCATATACTCGGTCAGCGCCTTCATCATTTCGAGGCTTGCGATACCTTGCGCGTTGTTGATTGTCGGCATGTTGTTGTCGTCAACAAACTGGCCGCCTTCGCCGAGGTACATGTTCACGAACTCTTCGCCGAGGTTCCAGCCGGTCATGAAGGTTCCGCCCAACGGGTAGTCGACAACACCGGCCTCTTCGATGGCGGCGGCAGCGGCGAGTACTTCGTCGTAGGTTGTTGGAACGGCGATCCCGAGATCATTCAGGATATCTTCGCGGTACATCAGATGCTGGTTGTTCACCATCATCGCGATTGCCATGATGTCACCGTTGATGGTGATCAGCTGGTTCGGGCTGAGGTTTTGGCCATACATCTCGACCAGATCATTCAGCGGGCGAATTGTGCCTGCATTCAAAAGCGGAATGAGGGTCGAGTTCGCAACGCCACCGATCTGGTAAAGCGAAGGATTTGCTGCAAATGCCTCGGGCTGCTTTTCGCGGAATTCCTGGTCAAGGTTGGCCTCGAAGTTGCCGCATTCGGCCATTGCATCCGTCACGGCTTTCCAAGCTTCGAAACCAGCAGTCAGCGAGCTGAGCTCGACTGTGTTTTCGAACGCACAATCCGCAGCCGCGAATGTGCCCGCAACGCTCATGGCACCCGCCATAAGGATTGTCTTGAGTTTCATTTGGTCGTCTCCCTAGTTGGTTGCGGGCTGCCCTGCAGTCGCAGCCCGTTGAGTTTGGGGCGGTTAGTCCCCGATACGCACACCCGTTTCAGCATCGAAAAGGTGGCAATGCTCTTGCGGGATATGGATGGACACCATTTCCCCGATTTCTGCGCGGAAGGTCTTGTCAGCTTTTGCCGAGACCAAAGCCCCGCCGATGCGGACGCTGACCATCGTTGCGTCGCCCAATAGCTCAAGCGTGTAGATTGGCGCGTTGATCTGACCCGCACCATCCGTCCCGACACTTGCATCCTCAGCACGGAAGCCAAGTGTGACCTTGCCATCGGTTGCCGTCAGGCCTCGGATCTCGGTCTTTTCGGCAGTAAACGTTCCGCCTGAGCAAACGCCATCCAT
Source organism: uncultured Loktanella sp. (assembly GCA_964581065.1). GTDB lineage: Bacteria > Pseudomonadota > Alphaproteobacteria > Rhodobacterales > Rhodobacteraceae > Yoonia. Next base: position 3,855 of record CAZOMZ010000125.1, read on the forward strand.
CAGGTTCATGGCCGGCGACCCAATGAAACCCGCAACAAATGTATTTGCCGGTCGGTCATAGATTTCAGTCGGGCTGCCGACCTGTTGCACAACACCTTTCTCCATCACCACGACACGATCGGCGAGTGTCATCGCCTCGATCTGGTCATGGGTGACGTAGATTGTAGTCACCGAAAGCTCGTGGCTCAGGTTCTTGATTTGCGCGCGGGTCGAGACACGCAGTTTCGCATCCAGGTTTGAAAGGGGTTCGTCCATCAGAAAGACGTTTGGCTCGCGCACAATTGCGCGTGCCAGCGCCACGCGCTGCCGCTGACCGCCCGAAAGCTCGGCCGGTTTGCGGTGCAGGAAGTCGTCAAGTTCCACCATCGCGCTGGCGCGGCGCACCCGTTCGTCGTGCGTCGCAGGGTCAGTCCCGCGGACCCGCAGGGGAAAGCGGATGTTCTCATAGACGTTGAGGTTGGGGTAGAGCGCATAACTCTGGAACACCATCGCAACATCGCGATCCTTGGGTTCAAGATCATTGACCACGCGCCCGTCAATTGTGATTTCGCCACCGCTTGGGTCTTCGAGGCCGGCAATCATCCGCATTGTCGTGGTCTTGCCGCAGCCGGAAGGCCCGAGCAGAACCAGAAACTCGCGATCAGCAATGGTCAGATCGAAATTGTCCACGCCAACGAACGAGCCCCAGCGTTTCGACACATTGCGCAACTGGATTTCAGCCATGCCGCGATCTCCCATTTCAGCTGATGCAATAGTTTTTGCATACGTTTGCAATTACGGTAGACTCCGATCATCAAATTCGGCAAGGATTTTTTTGCAGACTCATGCACAAGTCAGCTAAGGCGATGTGAGATGACAGATTTTCAGGCGCAGAAAGCCGTCGTTCGGGCCTGCCAAGCAGCCCTTGAGGCCGCTGAGGGCGATTCGATTGCGGCGGCGTTGGCGGCCTCCACCACCGTCGACTACCATTGGCGTGGTTATCACCCCTTTGGTGAACTCCACGGCGCCAAGTCAGTCGCCGAGACTTTCTGGCGACCGCTCAAGGACGCGCTTCGCCGAATGCAGCGCCGCGAGGACGCTTTCTTTGCGGGGACAAATGAGACCGATGGTCATGGTTCGGTTTGGGTCGTTTCCATGGGCCATCTGATGGGTCTTTTCGATGCGCCTTGGCTGGGTATCCGACCAACGCGCAAACTGGTCATGCTGCGCTACTGCGAGTTCCACCGTGTGGCGGACGGGAAAATCGCCGAAACGGCCATGTATTTTGACATCCCGCATCTGATGGCGCAGGCAGGCCAAGACCCCTTCCCGCCCCAGACTGGAGCCTTCCTTGTCCAGCCCGGGCCACGTCCGCATGATGCGCTGCTGTACAATCACCAGGATCCTGCAGAGGGGCGCAAGACACTGGCCGCCATCAATGCAATGATCGCTGACCTCGGGCAATGGAAGTCGGGCATGACGCTTGAGGAAGAGCTGGCGCGCACGTGGCATGACGACATGCTGTGGTGGGGCCCCCATGGCATCGGTGCCACCTACACAATCGAGCGCTACGCCAAACAGCACTCAGGCCCGTTTCGTGCAGCATTCTCTGAGCGTTCCAAGACCCGCCACCTTTGTCGCCTTGCCGAGGGGCATTATGGCGGCTTCTTCGGATGGCCCAACTTTACCGCCAAACACATGGGCGGCTTCATGGGAATGCCCGCGACAGGCCAGGTCGGCGAGTTCCGCGTGATCGACATCTACCGGCGAGACGGCGACAAACTCGCCGAAAACTGGATCTTCATTGACCTGCTGCATTACTGGAAGTCGCAAGGGGTAGATATTCTGGAACGGGCAGTCGAAATCTGATCGTGCTCAGAAGTCAGTCATACGTTGCGTGCAAACAGACTGGCCGCTTTGGGGCAAAAGGGTACACCAAGGCAATGCTAGAGTTCCGAAGTCTTCATGGGGGATGCACGCTGCAAATGACTGCCTACCACACTAGTTCGAAGAAATAGTCCGACGGCATCGATGTCGCAGCGACGTCTGCCGAATACCCCTAACTCAGCGCAACTTCGAATAGGAGCGAAGTGCCACTTGACCTCAATCGGTACCTTCAATACCTAATCGCTTGCCGATGCGGGCGTTGTGTAATGGTAAGACCCTTGCCTTCCAAGCAAGAGATACGGGTTCG
>CAZOMZ010000126.1:0-5707 GCA_964581065.1 uncultured Loktanella sp.
ACTTTGTGTCGATCTACTTCATGGTCGATTTTGAAGCCGCCAAGCTGGGCATGCGTGGGATGCGCGAAGACGAGCTGCCAAAGTTCCGCGAAATGGTCCGGCGCGTGTTCCTCTTCCTGCCGATCATCATCCTGATCGGTGCGCTGTTCATGGGCTATTCTGTCATCCGCGCAGGCACTTTGGCGACAGCCTCGGCCGCAGTGGTCAGCTGGTTCACGCCATACCGGATGGGTATCCGTTCGGTTACCAAAGCCTTCGAGCTTGCAGGCATCATGTCGATCCAGATCATCGCCGTCTGTGCCTGTGCCGGTATCATTGTTGGTGTGATCTCGCTCACAGGTGTCGGCGCGCGCTTTTCGTCAGTGCTGCTGAACATTGCAGAGACCAACCAGCTGCTGGCCCTGTTCTTTGCGATGTGTATCGCAATCCTTCTTGGGATGGGCATGCCAACGACAGCGGCCTACGCGGTGGCAGCGTCTGTTGTGGCACCGGGTCTTGTGCAACTTGGTATCCCGATGCTGACAGCGCATTTCTTTGTGTTCTACTTTGCCGTTGTCTCGGCCATTACGCCGCCGGTCGCTTTGGCAAGTTATGCAGCGGCCGGTATCTCGGGCTCTAACCCGATGGCGACGTCTGTTGCCTCGTTCAAGATCGGTCTCTCGGCCTTCATCGTGCCCTTCATGTTCTTCTACAACAGCGCGCTGTTGATGGACGGCACATGGCTCGAGATCATCCGCGCTGGCGCAACGGCAACCTTCGGTGTCTTCCTGCTGTCCGCCGGTGTGCAAGGCTGGTGGGTCGGTGACCGCGCGGCCTGGGCGATCCGTGTCCTCTTGATGGTGGTCGCGCTCTTCATGATCGAGGGCGGTTTGATCACCGACCTGATCGGCATCGGTGGTGCGGTAGCGCTCTACTTTATTGCGCAGGTCGGCCGACCGAAAACCGCAGCGAGCTAAAAGCCGACGCAACAGAAAACATTCGAAGGGGCGGCGAATGCTGCCCCTTTGTCTTTTAAATCCGAAAAGCGGCCCTAGTTAGAACGCAAGATTGGAAAAAGGCAGCCAGTAAGCCATGAACCAGCGCGGTGTTTTGACAATTCCTGCTTTGCCGCGCCCCTCTTACACCTACCTTCCGAATCCGCTATCCCCGACCAAAGGCTTCTTCGTGGTCTGTCATTTGCAGGAACAAACTGGTGTTTGAACTCAGCACTTACGAACTCTTTGTCCTTTCCGCAGGTGCGATGGCCTTTGGGCTTTTTCTGTTGATCAAAGGCGGGGACTGGACGGTCGAAGCCGCTGTCTACGTCGCCGAACGCACGGGCCTGTCGCCGCTGTTTATCGGGGCCACAATCATTTCCTTCGGAACATCAGTGCCCGAGCTTTTCACTTCGGTAAACGCCAACCTCTCGGGGTATCCGGGGATTTCGCTGGGCAATGTGCTGGGATCAAATGTCGCCAATATCCTGTTGGTTCTTGGTGCGACGGCCTTTGTCTTCCGCGTGACCGCAGACCCCAGACATCTGGCCAAAGACCTTGCGATGATGCTGCTTGCCACAGCGATCCTGGTTTACGGAATGCTGACGGGCGGCTTTTCACGGCTCTTGGGTCTGGGCATGTTCGCGATCCTCGTGGCCTTTGTCTTCTATCAGTACAAGACCGACAGCATCGTTGTCGAAGATGATGACGAAGACTGCGATATGCCCGCGATCACCTCAATGGGCACCGCGATGTTGATCCTGCTTGCCGGGCTTGCGGCCCTGGCCGTCGGGTCCGAGTTGCTGGTGCAGGGTGCGGTCCAGACAGGCACGGCCATTGGCGTGCCGGAGGCGGTGATCGGCCTGACTGTCGTGGCCTTCGGGACATCCCTGCCCGAGCTATCAACCTGCATCGCTGCGGCGCGCAAACAGTCTGTCGGGTTGATCCTTGGCAATATCATCGGTTCAAACACGTTCAACATCCTGTCCATCATTGGACTGACCGCCATTGTGGCGCCGCTGTCGATCGATCCTGTCCTGCTGGGCGGGATGGAACTTTGGGCGACAGTGGCTGTGACCGTGCTCTTTGCGGTCTGGATGCTGGTTGTCGGCAAGCTGACCAAAAGGATCGGGACGGTCATGATCCTCGCCTATATCGGCTTTGTCGCGGCCCAATACATCGTGACCTGACCGGACCAACTGCGACGCCCCGTTGCGTGCAGGACCGCACAGTCACCCTGACCTTGCGGCAGTTTACAACCCAACGTCACCTGCAGTAGGTCGGGCGCGGGAAACACGTGGAGGCAACATGCAAACGTCTGAAATCGGGTTGATCGGCCTTGGCACAATGGGCGCGGCCCTTGCGCTGAACATCGCGGACAATGGCTTTGACATCGCTGTCTGGAACCGCACAACCAGCAAGACAAAGGCATTCCACGAAGGCGCTGGCGATCTGGCCGAGAAGATCACACCGACAGAGACGCTGGAAGACTTCGTTTCCGCCATTCGCGCGCCACGCGCGATCATTCTGATGGTCCCTGCAGGCTCTGCCGTCGACGACCAGATCGCAGCCCTGCGGCCCTTGCTGGGCCCCGATGATCTGATCATTGACGCAGGCAACGCCAATTTCCACGACACAAACCGCCGCGTGAAAGAGGCAGGCGACCTGCCTTTTCTCGGGATCGGCGTGTCGGGTGGCGAAGAAGGTGCCCGTTTCGGACCTTCGATCATGGGGGGCGGCAAGGCCGAATACTGGGACCGTGTCTCCCATATCCTCAAGGCCATCGCGGCCAAGCACAATGGTCAGCCCTGCGCGACATGGATGGGTGAGGAAGGGGCCGGTCACTTTGTGAAGGCCGTGCACAACGGCATCGAATATGCCGACATGCAAATGATCGCCGAAGTCTACGGCATCATGCGTGACGGCCTTGGCATGGGCCCCGCCGAGATCGGCGATACCTTCGCCAAATGGGACAATGGTCCCTTGCGCAGCTATCTGGTCGAGATCTCGGGCAAAGTCGCCAAAGCGACAGATCCGAAGACCGGTGAAGCGATGCTGGATGTGATCGTTGATGCGGCGGGCCAGAAGGGGACCGGCCGCTGGACAGTGATCGAAGCGCAGCACCTTGCGGCGGCCATTCCAGCGATTGATGCTGCAGTTGTCGCCCGAAACCTGTCCGCGCAACGTGATGAACGTGCGGCGGGCGAGGCGCTTTTTGGTGCTGCACCGCGCCGCATCCCGCATGACAGCCTGTCACTGGAGGCGCTGGAGCAGGCTTTGATGGCCGGCAAGATCCTCTGCTATGCGCAGGGCTTTGGCATGATCGCGAAAGCCTCGGATGCCTTTGGCTGGACGCTGCCCCTGCCCGCAATTGCCGAAGTCTGGCGTGCGGGCTGCATCATCCGCTCGGACATGTTGGACGATATGGCGACCGCGCTGCGTGACGATCCGACGCGCAACCTGATGATGGCACCGCATTTTGCCAAACTGCTCAAATCCAGCCACGGCGCTTTGCGACAGGTCGTGGCACAGGCGGCGCTACACGGGGTCGCCCTGCCCGCGCTGTCCTCTGGTCTGGCCTATTTCGACGCCATGCGCACCGCACGCGGCACGGCGAACATGATCCAAGGTCAGCGGGATTTCTTCGGCGCACACGGTTTTGCCCGTATCGATGGCGGCGAAGGGCATCACGGCCCGTGGGGCGGATAAGAGATCATTTGCCAGAATTGCTCGGGCGCTGCTAGCATTGTCCTATTCCAACAGGGAAAGGATAATTTATGCGTATCATGACCACTGTTATTGCGTCGGCGGCATTGCTTGCCTCCACGACCGCTCATGCGGGCGGTCTCTCAAATGAAGTGATGGAAGCGCCGGTGATCGTCGAAGAGCCGATGATGGAACCGGAATCGTCGATCAATCCGGTCTATATCATCGTTGGCATCCTCGCCGCGTTGCTACTGGCATCATCGCTTAGCGAAGATGAAACCGACAACTCTTTGCAGGCCAGCGATGAACGCCTCAAAGAGGACATCGTCCGCCTCGGCACTGCCTTCAACGGGCTGCCGATCTACAGCTTCAGCTACATCGGTCAGGAAGGCACCTACTTGGGTGTCATGGCACAGGATGTCCTGATGCATACGCCCGAGGCTGTTGCGGTCGGTGACGACGGCTACATGCGGGTGAATTATGGCATGCTCGACATGCGCATGGTTCCGCTGAACTGACACCCATGAAGGCGGGCGCACTGCCCGCCTTTACCCCAAGGCGTAGCCCGCGCCGCGCACGGTCCTGACAGGATCGCTGCCGCCGTTTTGCGTGAGTGCCTTGCGCAATCGCCCGACATGGACGTCTACGGTGCGTGTATCGACGTAGATGTCCCGCCCCCAAACGCGGTCGAGCAGCATGTCACGCGACCAGACGCGGCCCGGTTTTTCCATGAATGTCGTCAGCAGGCGGAACTCGGTCGGACCGAGTTTCAGCGGCTGATCCGCCCGTGTGACGCGGTGCGTTTCCGCGTCCAGCACGATATCATCATATGTCAGGGTCTGGCCGACGGTCGCGGGGCGGACACGGCGCAACTGGGTCCGTACACGGGCCATGAGTTCGGAGACCGAATAGGGTTTGACGACATAATCGTCTGCGCCTGTCTCTAGGCCACGCACCTTGTCGACCTCTTCCGACCGCGCAGAAAGCATTATAATAGGAATACCAGCGGTCTGCGGTCTGATCTTCAAGCGGCGACAGACCTCGATTCCTGATAGATTGGGCATCATCCAGTCAAGAACGATGACATCAGGGGTGTCTTCCTCGACACACAGCAACCCTTCCTCACCATTCTCGGCACGGCTGACACGAAAGCCCTCGGCCTCAAGGTTATAGGCCAGAACCTCGCGTTGCGCTGCTTCGTCTTCAACGATCAGGACGTGGGGCTGCTGTGACATTGCATCAGGACGGATCAGTTACATAGGCGGTCTTGTCGCCCTTTGGACGGGCCTCGTCGGGCATCTCGCCTGTCACGAGATAGATCACCTGCTCGGCCATATTGGTCGTGAGGTCGCCCATGCGTTCGATATTCTTGGCCATGAAATGCAGGTGCATGCAGGCGGTGATGTTGCGCGGGTCTTCCATCATGAAGGTCAGGTATTCGCGGAACAGCGCGTTATACATCTCGTCCACTTCCTGATCGCGCTGACGCACGTCTTCGGCCAGGTCCACATCGCTGCGCACATAGGCGTCCAGCGTCTGCTTCAGCATCTGCTCAACCTCGCGTGCCATGCGGCGCAAGGCCCCGTCCGAGCCATTCACAACGCCCATTTCGGCAACAACGCTTGTCCGCTTGGCGATATTCTTGGCGTAGTCGCCAATCCGCTCGAGCGAGGCAGCCAGTCGCAGAACAGTCAGCACCGACCGCAAATCCTTGGACACCGGCGCGCGGAGCGCGATGGTGCGTGCAGCCTCTTCATTGATCTGCAGCTCGAGCGCATCGATGAGTTTGTCACCATTGCGCACGGATTCCGCCAGTTCGACATCGCGTTCGGCCAAGGACTGCGCAGCGTTGCGGATGGCGTCCTCAACCAGACCGCCCATTTTGACGATGAGCGTGGTGATCCCTTCCAGATCACGGTCATAGGCCGATGAAATATGCTGGTCGATCATGCTTGCTGCTCCTTACCCGATCCGGCCGGAAATATAGCTTTCCGTGCGTGGATCTTGCGGGTTGGTGAAAATCTTGT
>CAZOMZ010000127.1:0-5692 GCA_964581065.1 uncultured Loktanella sp.
AGATTGCGCATGCCCCTTTGACCGCCGAATAATCGCGTGAATACGCGCAACCAGTTCTTCCCGGTGGAATGGTTTGGTCAGATAGTCATCAGCACCAAACCCAAACCCCTTTAACTTGCTTTCGGTATCATCATCGCCCGACAAGATCAGGATTGGCGTATCTATGCGACTAAGCCGCAGCTGGCGCAGCACCTCATGCCCGTTCATGTCGGGCAGATTGATGTCCAGCAGGATCAGGTCGTAGTCGTAGAGCTTGGCCAGATCGATGCCTTCCTCCCCCAGATCGGTGGCGTAGACATTCAGGTTGGCATGGGTCAGCATCAGTTCGATGCTCTTCGAGGTCGTTGGATCGTCTTCTACCAGCAATACGCGCATGCGAGCTCTCCACTCTGATTTTTTTCGGCTTCAGATAACGCGCGAAAGGTTAACTACCCGTTACCGATAGGGGAGAGTCTTACATTTCTACCTATGGTTGTCTATATTTTTGCAGTGCCGTTGCCTTGAGCGCCCCTTCGCCATGTTCTGCAATCGCAGTTTCCCAAGAACTGAATTCTTCCTCGGACAGTCCATAACGGTCCAGCGCATCAGGCCGGCTGATCAGCCCGTATTCCACAGCCCTGACCACTGTGGCCTTGCGCGAAGCGACCCAGCGGCGCGTATCCTTTGACGGCAGATCCGCCCGCGTCATCACAGACCCGTCCGGCAGTGTCACCGACCGCGGTCCGTCCACCTTGCGAAGATACATATCCGACCTCCATCTTGCGTCGTGTTGCGGCGTTATTGCAGCCAAGCCTTAAAGAGCGGTAACAGCCACCCTTGAGAGTGCGTTGCATTTTCCTATATTTCGACAGGAACCCGATTGGTCAGGATCACCATGCCACTAGAAACGCCTTTGAACTCGCTGGGGTTCGCGAAAGCCCCTGCGCAAACCCGTGTCGTCGTTGCGATGTCCGGCGGTGTCGACAGCTCTGTTGTGGCGGCGATGCTGGCTGACGAAGGCTATGATGTCGTCGGTGTTACCTTGCAGCTTTATGATCACGGTGCCGCGCTGGCCAAGAAAGGCGCCTGTTGTGCCGGTCGGGACATCCACGATGCGCGCCGCGTGGCCGAGGAAAAGGGCTTTCCGCATTACGTGCTGGACTATGAGAACACCTTCCGCGAAGCGGTTATGGATGAATTCGCCGACAGCTACCTTGGCGGCGCGACACCGGTGCCGTGCATCCGCTGCAACGAGCGGGTAAAGTTCAAAGACTTGCTGGAAACCGCAAAGGACCTTGATGCCGACTGCATGGCGACCGGCCATTACATCCAGCGCAAGATGGGCGCTGAAGGGGCCGAACTCCACGCGGCCGCTGATCCGACAAAGGACCAAAGCTACTTCCTCTTCTCCACGACGCAGGAGCAGCTTGATTATCTGCGTTTCCCGCTTGGACATCACAAATCCAAGGAAGAGACCCGCGCGTTGGCAGCCAGATACGGGCTAAGCGTGGCAGACAAGCCTGACAGTCAGGACATCTGCTTTGTGCCCAATGGCGATTATGCCGCCGTGATTGAAAAGCTGCGCCCCGGTGCGGCGGAACCCGGCGACATCGTTGATCAGGACGGCCAAGTGCTGGGCACCCACAAGGGTGTGATCCACTATACCGTCGGGCAACGTCGCGGTCTCGGCATCGGCGGGCTGGCGGATCCGCTTTATGTGGTCAAGCTGGACGTCGACAAAAAGCAGGTCATCGTCGGCCCGAAAGAGATGCTGGCAACGCGCCGTGTGCCCGTCCGCGAGATCAACTGGCTTGGTGCCGGCAAGCTGACCGACAAGGCCGAGCACCATATCGCGGTCCGTGTCCGCTCGACCCGTCCCCCCACGGATGCAATCCTGCGCCCGATTTCGGAGACAGAAGCCGAAGTCGAACTGATGGTGGCCGAACAAGGTGTGTCGCCGGGGCAGGCTTGTGTCTTCTATGACCCCGACAGCACCCGTGTGCTTGGCGGCGGGTGGATCTGGAAGGGCTAGCCGCCGCGCAAGCAGGTGAGGTCTTAGCATCGTTATTCCCCCTATCTTGACGCTAGGGAATATGCTTTGTTCGATGTGTGGCGTGTGTTTGCCACCTGTAGGTAACAAGTAAGCGAGTAACAAATGCCCACCACGTTCAACGTTGTGAGCCTCGGCACTGTCACGGACAGTACCGGCGCAACCGTCATTATCGACCCAATCGATGGCAGCGGGGATCTCGATGCCGAAAATGCCAGTCAGCTGGTTGGCCTGACATTCGGGGGACCGGATGGGGATTTCCTGACAGGAGAGAACCTCTTCAATCGCTTCGCGGTGATGAGTCAGGGCCAGCCTGGTTTCAACAGCGGCACCAACAACATCTATGATCAGGACAATGATCCGGACGAACGCTTCCGCATCGATGGCGGGCCGTCACAGGTCTTTGACGCGGTCGCGACCTACAATGCGACCATTACCTACTGGGATGGCACAACTGCGACCATCTCGGCGGTCATTTTTCAGGATGTAAACGGCAACACCTATTGGGCTCCGGAAGTAAACCGGCTGACCGACGGCGATCAGGAAAAGATGGAAGCCGGCCCCATCATGTCGCTGACGCTCGACAGCCTGATCAGCAACACGTCAACCGGACTGGTGGGCAACCGGCAAGAATGGGAATTTGCGCCGTGCTTTGCCTCGGGAACCCGGTTGCTGACGGAAGGAGGCCTTGTTCGGATTGAAGAACTCGGGGTTGGTGACAAGGTCCTGACCTCCGACAACGGCTATCAGGCAATCCTTTGGATTGGCCGCAATACCGTGCCTGCAACGGGGAAACTGGCCCCCGTTCACATCACCGCAGGTGCTTTGGGCAATGGCCTTCCTTCACAGGATCTGGTGGTCTCCCGGCAGCACCGCATGCTGGTCAACTCCAAGATCTGCCAGAGAATGTTCGGCACCTGCGAAGTGCTGATCCCCGCGATCAAGCTGACGGCGCTGCCCGGCATCTACGTCCGCGAAGATCTGGACGAGGTGACCTACCTGCACCTGCGCACGTCTCGGCACGACATCATCTTTGCGGAAGGCACACCCACCGAGACCCTCTATCTTGGGCCGTTTGCAATCGAGGCACTCGGCGCTGCTGCCGTTGCCGAGCTGGAAGAGATATTTCCCGATCTGAGGACGGTCGCAGAACAGCCTGCCCGCATCCTTGTCGACGGAAAACGTGCCAAGACTCTGGTGGCGCGCCATGACAAGAACGCGCTGCCGATGGGAAGACCTCCGGAAGGGATCTGACAAATGCAACATGGGGTCACATGTCTGTGTGAGCTCTAGCTTTCAGCACCCTTCATGCCCCATCTAGGTCGCAACAGTCGCAAACCTGTGGAGGAGACCCCCATGACAATCACCCGCCGCCATCTGCTGGGGCTTGCCCTGACCGCCCCTGCCCTCGGGCTGCTGTCCACACGCGCCATGGCGCAGGAGGCGCAGATCTATGCCGAAGACGGGATCGCCATCGACGGTAGCGATGCGGTTGCCTATTTTGATGGCAACGGCCCCGTGGCTGGCGATCCGGCAATCACATTTGACTATATGGGCGCAACATGGCGGTTCAGCAGTGAAGCCAACCGTGATGCCTTTGCTGCCGATCCGGCGGCTTATGCACCACAGTATGGTGGCTATTGCGCCTATGCGGTCAGCCAGGGTTACACGGCATCGACCGTGCCAGAGGCATGGTCGATTGTTGAGGGCAAGCTTTATCTCAACTTCTCGACCGGTGTCCGCCGCCGCTGGGAACGTGACATCCCCGGACATATTGCAGCGGCCAATGCCAACTGGCCAAGCGTTCTGGGGTGATCACCACCCTGCCCGCCTCTTGCATCTTGTGATGCGATAACATCTGATCGCCCGTGAGAACGCGGGCGATCAGATGGAAGAATTTGCAGAAGACATTTGGCTATTGGACGGCGATTGTGTCTCGGTCCTTGGCTTTGACTATCCGACGCGCGCGGCGGTCATCCGGCTTGCCGATGGCGACCTGCTTATCTGGTCACCTGTCAAGCTGACGCAGCAGATGATCGAGGCTGTCGGGCGGATCGGGCCCGTGCGCTATCTGATTGCGCCGAACACGATCCATCATTTGCATGTCGCCGATTGGCTCTCGGCCTTTCCCGACGCCGCGCTCTTCGGCCCGCGCGCTTTGCAAACCAAACGCCCTGACCTTCGGTTTGCGGGCTTTCTTGATGATGCAGGCGGGTTTGTCTGGAGCGCCGAGCTTGCACAACAGATCGTGCCACATAAGATCACGACCGAGGTCGTCTTTTTTCATCACCGGTCGCGCACGGTGCTTTTTACCGACCTGATCCAGCAGTTCCCGCGTGGCTGGCACAGGGGCTGGCGCAGTGTCATTGCGCGCCTCGATCTGATGGTTGGCGATGCCCCGAATGTGCCGCGCAAGTTCCGCCTCGGGTTCGGGTCACGCCGCCAAGCGCGGGCTGTCATGAAACCCATTCTTGATTGGCCCGCCGAGCGTGTGATCATGGCGCATGGCCAGCCGGTTACGCAAAACGGGCAGGCTGTGCTGCGCAAGTCATTCGACTGGCTGTTCTAGGCGGCCTGTGGTCAAAAAACACTGGAAGCCTGCCGCAGTTGCCGCTACCCAAAGCGCCATGATCTACGCATCCGCATCCGAATGGCGCAACGCCCCGCAAAAGCGTGTCCTGCTTTTTGCCATGTCCGGTCTGGGCAAGACCCATCTGTCCAAGATGCTGCGCGATACCGGAGACTGGTTCCACTACTCGATCGACTACCGGATCGGCACGCGCTACATGGGCGAGAAGATCGCAGACAACGCCAAGCGTGAAGCGATGAAAGTCCCGTTCCTGCGTGATCTTCTGCGCTCGAACTCGATCTATATCGGCTCGAATATTTCCTTCGATGATCTCAAGCCGATGTCCTCATACCTTGGCAAACCGGGTGATCCGTCGAAAGGCGGTCTGCCGTGGGACGAATACACGCGCCGTCAGGATGAGTTTCAGGCGGCAGAAGTCGCGGCACTTTTGGACACGCGCTATTTCATCAATCGTTCGGTCGATCTTTATCAGTATCCGCATTTCATCTGCGATACCGGCGGATCGATCTGTGAATGGGTGGACGCCAGCAACCCTGACGACCCGATCCTGAAAGATCTGGCAGCGCAAACGCTGATGGTCTGGATCGAAGGGACGGAGGCGCATACTGCCGAATTGATCCGCAGGTTCGACAAAGAGCCCAAGCCGATGTCATATGATCCCGCCTTTCTTTTGGCGACCTGGCAGGCCTATCTGGCCGAGTTTGCCGTCGCTCCGGATCAGGTGAACCCCGATGACTTCATCCGCTGGGCCTTTGCCAAAGCCCTTGCGCACCGTCAGCCGCGTTACCGCGCAATGGCCGAGAAATGGGGCATCACGGTGCAACAGAAAGACGTGGAAGCGGTCAAAGATACGGAGGGCTTTGTCAGCATGATCGCTGACGCCCTTGAGATGCGCGGCTAGCCGCCCTATCTCTGCCCTCCAATCAGGATCACAGCCATGCCGATCAAACTACCGTCCGCCCTGCCCGCCTATTCCGTCCTGTCCAAGGAAGGCGTCATGGTGCTTGATGAAGACACCGCCGCCCGTCAGGACATCCGTCCGCTGCGCATTGCGCTGCTCAACCTGATGCCCA
>CAZOMZ010000128.1:0-5662 GCA_964581065.1 uncultured Loktanella sp.
TGTTCAACGGCTATGAAATCTGGAAATCCGACAGCCAGAAATGCACCACTTACCGCGTCAGCCAGAAGAACGGTGCGATGTGCGGGCGCTGCATGAAGACCTGTCCGTGGAACCTTGAGGGGCTCTTTGCCGAGGCACCTTTCCGCAAGCTTGCCATGACCGTGCCGCAGGCGGCCAAGGCGCTGGCCAAGCTCGACGACACATTGGGCAAGGGCCGCATCAATCCGGTCAAGAAGTGGTGGTGGGATCTGGAGATGGAGGACGACGGCGCCTATCGCCCTTCGCGCCATCCGGTGAACCAGCGCGACCTGCAAACCGATCTGGATCTCAGATTCGAAGACCAGACCCTCGCCGTCTATCCCGCTCCGCTTGCTCCACCGCCGTACCCTTGGCCCGCGCCGATGGACCGCGAAGCAGGGATTGCAGCTTACGGCGCGATGATCTCTGCGGACGAGCATCGCAAGCGCCGCGCGGCGGGGGCTCCGCCCGAGCATATCTATAGCGCAGGTTCGGGAGACGCACCGATGCTGGCTGCGGTCATTTCGAAGGCCGAAAGTATGACCGAAGGCGTGACGAAATATGAATTCTCGCTTCCCGATGGGAGTCCTCTTCCTCCCGCCACCGCAGGGGCGCATATCGATGTGGTCGTGGCACCCGAATTCTTCCGACAGTATTCCCTCTCCGGCGATCCCGCCGACCGCAGCAAATACCAGATCGCGGTCCTGCGCGAAGATGCAGGCCGTGGCGGATCAAAGCTGATGCACCGGATCTTTTCCGAGGGGCGGCGTGTCTTCATTTCCAAGCCGATCAACCACTTTCCGTTGGTCGAGGACGCGACGCGCACGCTGCTGTTTGGCGGCGGCATCGGGATCACGCCAATGATCGCGATGGCCCACCGTCTGCATGCCATTGGCGCGGATTTCATCCTGCACTACAGCATCCGCACACGGGCTGACGCAGGGTTTCTGGACGACCTCGCCGCCGTGCCTTGGGCGGATCATGTGCAACTCCATGTCTCAAGCGAAGGCACCCGCGCCGATCTTGCCGCCCTGACACGCTACACGCGCGGCGCACATATCTACACCTGCGGACCGGATGCCTACATGACCTCAGTCATGACAGCGGCAGAGGCCAACGGCTTTCCCGAGGAAGCGCGGCATCTGGAATACTTTGCCGTGCCAGAGCAGCCCGATTATGAGAACTCTCCCTTCACCCTCGCCCTGAAGGACGGGCGCGAGATTGCGGTCACCGCAGATCAAAGCGCGTCGGACGCATTGATAGCGGCAGGTGTGCATGTGGATGTGAAATGCAGCGACGGGCTGTGCGGTGTCTGCAAATGCGGGGTTCTGTCAGGCAAGGTCGAACACCGCGATTTTGTTCTGTCGCAGGCCCAGCGCGAGGGTCAGATGATCCTTTGCCAAAGCCGTGCTGCCGAACCTGACGGGGTGTTGAAGCTGGACCTCTAAGTCCAGTTGACCTGTTCTGCCCCCGGCAACGCGTAGCGGGCGCGCAGCGGCTTGTCATAGGCAAGACTGACGCTGTCGCAAAACGCTATAACCCATGCGTCGTCCATCGTGATGAACTCCAGCACCGAGGCCAGAAAGTCGGGGTCATTTGCACGCGCGCGCAGATCATCGGCCGATCCGCCGGTCGCGCCAAGAAAGATCGGGCACAGCTCTTCATTGCCAACCAGCCATGCCAGCGCCTGAAGCGCGATAATCTCGGCCTGTTCTGCGGTCATCTTCAGCCCTCCGGACCCGTTGCAAGACTTTCTTAACCACTCTTGGCGAAAGTGCATTCAACAGAATGTACCAGTGCCAGAAAGGTTGCAACGAATGACTGCGCGTATCTTGATCGTCGATGGTGTGGCGACCAATCGCATTGTGCTGAAGGTCAAAATGCAGGCCGCGCAGTTTCGTGTCACCACCTGCGCCAACCGTCACGAGGCAGAGGCGGCCATCGCGCGCCAGCGGCCCGATCTGGTGTTGGTCAATCCATCCCATCAGGGCAGTGGTCTTTACGGGTTCTGCAGGGCCCTGCGCGAGAACGCTGCAACACGCGGACTGGCCATTGTCGCAACTGGGGTCGCAGATACTGCAAAGGCAAGGTTTGCGGCACTGGATGCAGGTGCCGATGATGTCCTGCCCAATCCGGTGGATGACACTTTCCTGCTGGCACGCATCCGAAGCCTGTTGCGCATCAAAAGCGCGGGTCAGGAATTGGCATTACGCGACAGCACCAGCCGCGCGCTGGGGTTCGATGATGCGCGCAGACCCTTCATCCATGCAGCACATGTCGCCTTCGTCGGAACAGGCCGCGTTGCACTTCCTGCCGGGTTTTGCAGGCTGGCGCAGGATTGGGGCGGGGCCTTCAAGCTTTGGCCACTGCAACGGCTGCTGGCATTGCCCGCCAACGGCCGCGTGCCTGATCTTGTGGTGTTGGACCTGCGGCAGGCGACTGCCAGCGGGACGCCGCGTTTCGACCTGATATCTGAACTGCGCGCGCGGGCGGCAACGCGGTTGGTTGCGGTCATGGTGGTCCTTCCCGCAGGCCATTTGGCCGAGGCGGCGATGCATCTTGATCTGGGCGCGGATGATGTGGTTTTCGCGGATGTCTCCGAAGCAGAACTGGCTTTACGGGTGCAGGCCCTGGTGCAGCGCAAGCTGTTGCAGGACGGGCTGCGTGCGACGGTGCGGGACGGGCTGCATGCCGCACTGACCGACCCGCTGACAGGGTTGTTCAACCGGCGCTACGTGATGCCGCATCTGACCCGCATGGCCGAAGAGGCGCTGACGGCCGGACGGCAGTTTGCAGTGATGATGCTGGATATCGATCACTTCAAGTCGATCAACGACCGCTTTGGCCATGCGGCAGGTGATCAGGTTCTGGTGGGCATTGCCGACCGGCTGCGCCGGAACCTGCGGGCCATTGACCTTGTCGGGCGGTTCGGCGGTGAAGAGTTTCTGGTGGCAATGCCGCAGACTTCGGCACGGCAGGCGCGCATGGCTGCCGATCGCCTGCGCCGGATCATCGGCAACACGCCGTTCCGGCTTGAGGACGGCGGCGGCGAGATCACGGTCTCGGTCTCGGTCGGCGTGGCCGTCAGCGATGCAGGCACGACGGCGGACAAGCCGCTGGCACAGCTTTGCACTTCGGCGGATCATGCGCTTTATCGCGCCAAGACCGGCGGGCGCAATCAGGTCGCGATGGCCCGCTCAGCCGCCTGACGGACGCAAACGCTGGTCGCGGCCACGTTCGAGCTCTGCCGCAACCGCCGCCGCGAACTCTGCACGGCGTTCCGGTGTCATGCCCGAGATCATCTCGACCAACACCTCCTGCACCTGAGACTGCACGCGGACAAGGTCCGTGCTCTGTTCTGCCATCATGGCCCGCAGCGCCTCGGGATCAAAAGGATCAGCAAGCAGGACTGCCACCATGTCAGCAGCGCGGCCGCGCGGGTTCAGATCCCGCAGGACGCGGGCCTGGCGCAGGGCCCGCCCGACTTCACGACGCTCGCTTGGGCTGAGGGCGCGGGTTACGGGGCCAGCGCCCAGATCGAAACTGCGCGGCGGACCGTCACCAACGCGGCCTGACAGCACCGTGCCAGCCACAACACCCGCAACGATAAGATTGAGGGCCAGCGACAAGACCAGCACAGTGCGCCAGAGGCGGGACGGTTTCTGCGGGGTGTCACGCTCAGCCATCGGCAAATGCTCCTGTGTCAAACCCGAGATCCGTCGGGACCATCGGCACGCTGACGGTGTCGCCGAAGACGCTGGCCGTCAGTTCTGCAACGGGCGTCGGCGGTGCCACACCGATCCAGAAACCGGCAACCGTTGCCGCCGCCAGCCCGCTGACCGCAGGCCATCCGCCCAAGGCGTCAAGCATCCGCGCCCAAAGGCTGCGTGGCTCTGCATGCGGCTCGGCTCCGGCGAAGGTCGATTGTACGGCCTCTGCATCGGCCAGCACGCGGGCAACAAGATCGTCATCCGGCGCCGTCTCGCCACCGCGGGCGCGGGCAAACAGATCATCAAGCAAATCGTCAGTCGGGCGTGTCATCACGATACCCCAGTTCTTCCTTTCGTCCGGCCAGTATCTCGGCCAGAGCGCGTTTCCCGCGTGCTGTCAAACTTTCCACGGACCGCACGCTGATGTCCATGATCTCGGCGATTTCAGGGTTCGAAAGCCCTTCAAGATGCCTGAGCGCGACGGCCTGCGCCTGCCTTTCGGGCAGGGCGGCCAGACCTTCTGCAAGGGCCTCCATCCGCCTGTCATCCTGCATCCTTGCCGCGACACTCGGAGCGTCGTCCATCGGCTCGGGCACCTGATCGAATGCCACTGCCCCCCGCCGCCTGCGCAATCTGTCGGTGCAAAGATTGGCCACGACACGGTAAAGCCATGTGCTGACCTGCGCTTCGTCCTGCCGCCAGTCGGGTGCGATCTTCCACAGCCGCAACATCGCCTCTTGCGCGACATCCTCGGCCTCGGACCGAATGCCCAGCATCCGCGTTGCCTGCCCCAGCACCCGCGGCAACAGCCGTGCGGTCAGAACGCGCGCGGCCAGCCTGTCGCCATTGGCGAAGGCCACCAGCAAAGCGGCATCCGGGGCACCGGCGAAGGGATCTGTTTCGGCTGTCATTGTCTTTGGTGCTAGCCCGTCTGCCGGTTCCAAGCAATTGGCCGGAGACAGATTGCCTCCGGCCCTGAAGTCTAGCCACGGCCACGCGGGCCCTTGTCACGACCACCGCGCCGTTCACCCATCCGCTCTTTGGCAGCCTCGAACTCTTCCGCGCTGATCAGCCCGTCGTCGTCGGCGTCGATCCGGTCAAACATCCGGTCTGCCCGGTCCTCGCCGCGGCGGGGCATCTCGTCCAGTTGCAACATCCCGTCGCCGTTTTCGTCGTGACGCTCGATCATCTGGGCTGCGCGGTCCTGTGCGCGGTCGTTGGCGGCAGCGATCAGTTCGTCTGTCGACAGGCCGCCGTCACCGTTGGTGTCGACATCGGCGAACCGTGCCTCGCCTTGCGCCTGCAGTTCCTCGATCGAGAGGGCACCATCGCCGTTCAGGTCCAGCGTCGCAAAATCGGGGCGATCCCCGCGATGTCCTTCGGCAGAGGCAGCGCCTGCCGCAACCACCAAACCCGAGAGAACCGCTACCATCAAAATCTGACGTTTCATGTCTTTTCCTTTTCTTTCATCAAGGCAGCTTCTTGCGCTGCCGATACCCTTCAAACGAGGCCAGTTCGGATTTCCGTCGCTGGTCATCGCAAAAAATGTGGGGTGCTATCCGCCGCGCTATTTGCGCCCACCCCCTTTTCAACACCGCAGCCATGCGCCATGTGGGAACAATCAAGCCGAGGTGACCGCCATGACCGAGACAGATTTTGCCACCGATGACCGTCCTACCGGACCGGCAGTCATGCGCGGGCTCAAGCAGCGGTGCCCCAATTGCGGCGAGGGCCATCTGTTCTCGCGCTACCTGAAGGTGGCCGACACCTGCCCCGAATGCGGCGAGGAACTGCATCACCATCGCGCCGATGACGGACCTGCCTATCTGACGATCCTTCTGGTCGGGCACATTCTGGGTTTTGTAATCCATATCATGTGGGTCCAGTGGCGGCCAGAGCCGATGACCATGGCAACCGTCCTGTCGATCGGCGCC
>CAZOMZ010000129.1:0-5627 GCA_964581065.1 uncultured Loktanella sp.
CGGACACCTTGCGCTGGATTTCCTCGACGGTGACCTTGCGGTCCGAGGCCTTGAGAACATCCGACAGGCAGTCCTGCGTCAGCTCCAGCGTAATCTCGCGCCCGACGAGCGAGGCGAAGGCGAAAAGACGGGTCAGCGCCCCTTCCAGCACCCGCACGTTGGTCGAGATGCGATGGGCAAGGAACTCCAGCACGCCGGGTGCGATTTCCAGCTCGGGGTATTGGGCCGAATAAACGTCAACCTTAGACTGCAGAATGCCAAGACGAAGCTCGTAATCTGTCGGGTGCAGGTCGACAACCAGACCGCACTGGAGACGCGATTTGATGCGTTCCTCAAGGTCCTTGATTTCGCCAGGGGCGCGGTCGGCAGAAATGATGATCTGCTTCTGGCCATCGACCAGCGCGTTGAAGGTATGAAAGAACTCTTCCTGCGTGCTGTCCTTTCCGGCGATGAATTGCACGTCATCGACCATAAGCACATCAACCGAGCGGAACAGCTGCTTGAAGTCCATCATCTTGCGGTCGCGCAAGGCGGTGATGAAGCGGTACATGAATTGCTCGGCCGAGAGGTAAAGCACGTTCAGACCCGGTGAACGCTCTTTCAGCTCATGGGCAATCGCATGCATCAGGTGGGTCTTGCCGAGGCCGACGCCGCCATAAAGGAACAGCGGGTTGAAGGTGACGGGGCCACCTTCGGCAACACGGCGGGCCGCCGCATGCGCCAGTTCGTTCGGCTTACCGACGACAAAGGTATCAAAGGTGAAGCGGGCATCCAGTTGCGCGCCGGTGTCTTCGTCTACTTTTGTTGCCTTAGCTGCCTTCTTGGGGACAACCGCTGGCTTGGCCTGCTTGCTGGGAACGCGGAATGACAGCCGCTGCACGTCATGGCCTGACTTTTTGAGGTGGTAGAGAATCTGGTCGCCAAAGTTCTGGGAGACATAGTTGCCAATGAAGTTTGTTGGCACTTCGAAGGTCGCCACACCATCAGCCATATGGGCAAACTCAAGCGGCTCGATCCAATTCGAAAAATTGCTTTTTCCAATGGCGCTCTTGAGTGTGTTCAACACTTCAGCCCAAACGTCGTTCGTCATTTTTGTCTTTGTCCCCAAATCGTACAGTCACTTGAACGTCCAATTGACGCCCACGTCACACCGACCGGGACAAAGAAGGCGCGTCGCACGGATTGCCTCCTCCGTGCGGGTGCCAAATACCCAAGTTCAAAACCAGTCATATCGCGGCACGCTGTAATGCGTTGCGCAACACCTCATGGCAGCGGTCGGGTCCATAAACCACAAGCTTGGCCGAGGGGCAGATCCCCGACCAATTTGCAGACACAGCGCCGACAGGCCACACGTTTTCGTGCTGCTTCCTGTCATCGCTGCATGAAGCTCGGCATCAGAAGGCGCATATCACCCGAATTGCAGCAGGTGAGATAGGATTTGCCTGATGCTGATCCCCCTCATGTCCCCCCGGAACGATGTGAATCGCACGGCTAAGCTAGCAAGGCGTCTGCGAGCGCATCAATACAACATCGCGCTTGACTCAGGGATTGGCGAAAAAGAATCTCTGCGCCCTTTGAAAACAGGCGGTTTCTGCGCGACCGGAACACACCCAAACAAAAAAAGCGCGCCCCTCAGGGACGCGCTTGATTTGATCATCAAAACCCGCAATCGGGCCAAGAATCAGGCCAGCGATTTGACGCGCGACGACAGGCGCGACATTTTGCGGGCAGCAGTGTTCTTGTGCATCACGCCTTTGGTAACACCGCGCATCAGTTCTGGCTGTGCAGCCTTCAGTGCAGCAGCGGCAGCGGCCTGATCGCCGGATGCTATTGCTTCTTCAACAGCACGCAGATGCGTGCGGATGCGCGAGCGGCGCATTTTGTTGATTGCAAAGCGGGAAGCGTTCTGACGGGCGCGTTTTTTCGCCTGAGGTGAATTTGCCATGTGTTCGTCTCCGTTTGGGCCAAGGGCCAAAAGTGAAATTCAATCGCGCAATCAGCCCAAGCCCCGGGTTTTCGAACCGGTGATTCTGGCCAAAGCGGGCCTCACGCGCATGTATTGGGCGTCGTTTAGAGGACTCCCCCCTACGGT
Organism: uncultured Loktanella sp.; assembly: GCA_964581065.1. Taxonomy (GTDB): domain Bacteria; phylum Pseudomonadota; class Alphaproteobacteria; order Rhodobacterales; family Rhodobacteraceae; genus Yoonia. The sequence continues at coordinate 2,093 of CAZOMZ010000129.1, forward strand.
TCAACCCCAAAAACAAAGGGGATCAATGAACCTTGGAATGGTCTTGATAGAGATACACCAGATCAAGGATCAGTACCCGTTCATCAATAAGGTTGTAGTAGAGATCATGCAGTTGCGCCGGACTGAGACCTTCGCCTGAAGCGACCAGCGCCAGCATTGGTTGATTGACGTTCCAGATACCTTCGATCTCTGACAGCTTCTCGGCGATGCCGGGCGTTTGTGGCGGCAGGATACCCATCGCGGGCAAGCCCTCCATCAGCGCATGAAGGCTGTTGTGATACATATCGCTCGTCGCAGAGAGTTCGGTGGCAAGCGCCTGATCGAATTCTTTTGACATCAGACACGCATGGAGTGCGAGCCGCTGGTTCAAGGCAGCCATGCGTCCCGATATCTGGATAAACATGACGTCCCGTTTCAGGATTTCCGCCGAAGAGGAATACTGGCTGTCGAGCGTTGTCAGAAGTCGATAAGTGCGATCCATCAACGGGTCTGCTGCACCGGCAACGCCTGCCGCCGCCTCAGCATTCGCGGGATCGTCCAGCAAAGCCCGCCCCGCGCGCTGAACAGGCGCCCAATCAGCGCGCAACGCTTCGATCTCGGAGATGGTCTTGCGGCGTTCTTCAGGATGTTCGATCCCCCAGAAAATGTCGCCGATGGACAAAGCCTCCAACAACTCGTCGAGCTGATCGATGCCAAACATCAGATTGTCCGTCGCATCCTCCACATTCACCCCGGCGTGGAGAAAGCAGGCAGCGGCCGGGATTTCCTGCGTCAGGGACCGCAACACCTCACCTACGACAAGACGGTTGGCCACGCCGGTATCCTGTATGATGGACGTCCCGTTTACCGGAACAAGCCACGCATCCTGTACCGCGGTTTGTGTTTCCGCCTGCGCCCCCGCCATCGGTGCGATTGCCAGAACAGAAACCATGAATGCTTTGATTGAAAAAAATTGTCGCATAAGAAAGGTCGCCATGTTTGGTCGGACCGACACCTGCATCCTGACGCAATCAGGACAGGCCGGAACTGGCAACGGCATTGCCACGCGAGCGCAACGGGCGCTTTGATCCAGCGCACGCAAATATGGCAAGAATGGGGTATTTCAGACCGCCAGCGCTACTTGTCGCGGAACTGCGCCTCGCGCTTTTCGGTGAAGGCGGCCATGCCCTCGGCCTGATCTTCGGTCGCGAAAAGCGACTGGAAAACGCGGCGTTCGTAGTTCAGACCCTCGGCAAGCGTCGTCTCAAAGGCGCGGTTCACTGCATCCTTGGCTGCAATTGCGGCGATCTGGGACTTCTCGGTGATCTTTTCGGCGGCCGTGCGGGCCTCGGACAACAGTTTCTTGGCAGGCACGACACGGCTGACAAGGCCACTGCGCTCGGCCTCTTCGGCATCCATGAAACGGCCGGTCAGATGCATATCCATCGCTTTGGACTTGCCAACGTAGCGGGTCAGACGCTGGGTGCCGCCCAAACCTGCGATAACACCAAGGTTGATCTCAGGCTGCCCGAACTTTGCGTTGTCGGCAGCAATGATGAAATCACACATCATTGCCAGCTCGCACCCTCCGCCCAGCGCATAACCGGCGACAGCCGCGATGATCGGTTTGCGGGTGCGGTTGAAACGTTCGGTTTCATTTTCAAAAAAGCGGCTGGTGTACATCTCGACAAAGCTTTTGTCGGCCATCTCTGTGATGTCGGCACCGGCGGCAAAGGCCTTTTCCGATCCGGTGATGATGATGCAGCGGACCTTGTCGCTGGCGTCAGCCTCTTCAAGGGCGGTGCAAAGCTCTTCGAGCAAGGCCGAATTCAGGGCATTCATCGCATCGGGGCGATTAAGCGTGATTGTCGCGATATAGTCGCTGATCTCGACGATAATCTTGTCAAAGGCCATGCAGCATTCCCTCTTTGCGCTGGTCAGGCCCCAACGCTTAGCAAAGCCGTGGGGCAGATCAAGCTATCTTTGGCATTGCGGACAGAAGAAAGATGAGCGTCCCGATTGCACGATTCGCCGGATTGTCTTGCCGCAATCGGGGGTTAGGCAGGGTTCGCCCTCGCGGTCGTAAACCTGAAAAACATGCTGGAAATAACCCAGTTCTCCGTCGGACTGGCGGTAGTCGCGCAAGGATGACCCGCCAGCGGCAATTGCTTCGGATAGAACCTGCCGGATCAGTGGCACCAGCGTGGCGACCCTTGCGGCACTGATCCGTCCTGCCTTGCGCGCCGGATGGATGCCCGCACGATAAAGCACCTCGGCCACGTAGATATTGCCCAATCCAGCAACAATCCTCTGGTCGAGAAGCGCCGTCTTGATCGGCGTGTTCCGCCCCTTCAGACGGTCGATCAGATAGGCTTCGTTGAAACTGTTGCCCAAAGGCTCGGGTCCGATGTCGCGGATCAGCCAGTGGTCCTCCTGAGAGGCAGTTGGCATCAAGTCCATCGCCCCGAACCTGCGCGCATCATTGAAGGTCACGCGGCTGCCGTCTTCCATGTGCAGGACCACATGATCGTGTTTTGCAGGTGCAGGGTGGGGATGGTGAAACTCGCCCACTTTCACGCCGGACACCAACATCCGCCCCGACATACCCAGATGGATCAGCAGGGTCTCGGCGCTGTCGAGGTCGACCAGGATATACTTCGAGCGCCGCCGCAATCCCAGAACCCGCTTGCCCGTCAGGCGGGCGGCCATCTTGTCAGGAAATGGCCAGCGCAGGTCTGGGCGATTGACCTCGGCCCGTGCGATCACCTTGCCTGTCATCGCGGGGGCGATGCCTTCCTTGACGGTTTCAACCTCGGGCAGTTCTGGCATTAGGGCTCTCGTTCAGGCGTTTCGCGGCGGTCATCTGCGACAGATAGGACGCATCGGTCCGATTGTCATTCGTGGCTGGCGGCCTATAAGGTCTTGAAGCAAGGCAATAGGCAACCCCCATGACCGAGACATCCGATAAGACTACCCACTTTGGGTTCGAAACCGTTCGCGAGGATGAAAAGGCCGGACGCGTGCGGGGGGTCTTTTCGTCGGTTGCCAGCAAATACGACATCATGAATGACGTCATGTCTGTCGGCATCCATCGCGTCTGGAAAGATGCGATGATGGATTGGCTGGCCCCGCGTGCGGGACAAAAGCTGTTGGACGTGGCCGGCGGCACGGGGGATATCTCGTTCCGGTTTCTCAAGCGTGCCGGCTATGGCCATGCCACCGTGCTGGACCTGACGGAATCGATGTTGGTCGAGGGGCGCAAACGCGCCGAAGCCGAGCGTATGTCGTCCAGTCTGGAATGGGTTGTCGGCGATGCGATGGCACTGCCGTTCGAGGCCAACACATTCGACGTCTATACGATCAGTTTCGGGATTCGGAACGTCACCCGCCCGCAGGACGCGCTGGCCGAGGCTTTCCGCGTGCTCAAGCCCGGCGGTCGGCTCATGGTGCTGGAATTCAGCCAACTGCCCAATCCGATGATGCAGGCGGCCTATGACGCCTATTCCTTCAACGTGATCCCGCGCATGGGGCAGCTGATTGCGGGCGACCGTGACAG
>CAZOMZ010000130.1:0-635 GCA_964581065.1 uncultured Loktanella sp.
GGGGTGCCGTCCATACGGATCGACTTGCGCGGGGACAGGATCGAAGAGGTCGGCTTGACCGCAAAGCGCACGACGATGTCCTGCCCCGTGCTGATCCCGCCAAGGATGCCGCCCGCGTGGTTCGAGGAGTAGACCGGCTGGCCGTCGTTCCCCATGAAAATCTCGTCCGCATTCTCGCGGCCGGTCAACGCGGCGGCGGCCATGCCTTCGCCGATCTCGACGCCTTTGACGGCGTTGATCGACATCATCGCAGCAGCCAGATCAGTGTCGAGCTTGCCATAGACCGGCGCGCCGATGCCAGCAGGCACGCCGCGCGCGACGACCTCGATGATCGCGCCGACCGAGTTGTGGTCATCCTTGCGGAGCCATGCGAGGTAGTCGTTCCACTCTTTCGCGGCCTCGGCATCGGGGCAGAAAAAGTCGTTCTGGTCGATCTGGTCCCAATCCATGCGAGAGCGGTCGATCTGCTTGGCCCCCATCTGGGTCATGTAGCCTTTGATCTGCACATTCGGTGCGATCGCCTTGATCGCCTCGCGCGCCACGCCGCCGGCGGCAACACGGGCGGCTGTTTCACGCGCCGATGACCGCCCGCCGCCGCGATAGTCGCGCAGGCCGTAATTCTGGTGGTAGGGGAT
>CAZOMZ010000130.1:645-5618 GCA_964581065.1 uncultured Loktanella sp.
GGGCGGAAGGTATTGACGATATCGCCGTAATCCTTGGACCGCTGGTCGGTGTTCTCGATCATCAGCTGGATCGGGGTGCCAGTGGTTTTGCCCTCGAATACACCGGAAAGGATTTTCACCGCGTCGGGTTCATTCCGTTGGGTGGTGTTCTTGTTGAGACCCGGACGGCGCTTGTCCATCCATTGCTGGATCATCGCCTCTTCCAGCGGCACACCGGGAGGGCAGCCGTCAACCGTCGCGCCCAAAGCGGGCCCGTGGCTCTCGCCCCAAGTGGTGAAGCGATAGAGATGTCCGAAGCTGTTGATCGACATGAGGTCTCTCCAAATTGTCGTTCGGGTCTAGCGGGGGCGGCAAAAAGGCTCAAGAGGTTTCCCTTGTCTTGGCGCAGCATCCGTTCTACCTAAGCCATACCTCGGGGGGCCAATCCTGGCTGAGATGCGCGTAGCGCGGACCCGTAGAACCTGAACCGGTTAGGACCGGCGGAGGGAAGGTTTAGCAATCCCGCTATCCCCCAATCCGCCCGTCGCATTTGGAGGATACGATGAAGAACACAACCTATCTGCCAGCTGTTGCGGGACTTGCTTTTGCTGCCACGGGTGCCGTGGCTGATGGTCATGCACCAGTACTGCAAGTCTACACATATGACAGCTTCACCAGCGACTGGGGCCCCGGCCCAGCGATTGAAGCGGCTTTCGAAGAGACCTGCGGCTGTGACCTGCAATTCGTCGGCGCGGGCGATGGTGCCGCGCTGCTCGCCCGCCTGCAGCTCGAAGGGCCGCGCACGGATGCCGATATCGTGTTGGGGCTGGATACCAACCTGACGGCCGCGGCCCGTGCCTCGGGTCTTTTTGCTCCGCATGGCGTCGAGGCCGAGCTTGATCTGCCAATTGAATGGGCCGACCCTGATTTCCTGCCATTTGACTGGGGCTATTTCGCCTTTGTCGCCGATGCGGAGACCGCGGCACCGACATCGCTGACCGAACTTGCGGCAAGCGATCTGAGCATCGTCATTCAGGACCCCCGCTCGTCCACGCCCGGTCTGGGTCTGCTGATGTGGGTCAAGGCAGCTTACGGCGATGACGCGGCGCAGGTCTGGGCCGATCTGGCCGACAATATCGTGACCGTCACCCCCGGTTGGTCCGAAGCCTACGGCATGTTCCTTGAGGGCGAAGCCGATGCGGTCCTGTCCTACACGACTTCGCCTGCCTACCACCTGATCGCGGAAGAAGATGCGAGCAAGGTCGCATGGGCTTTTGATGAAGGCCACTATATGCAGGTCGAGGTCGCGGGCAAAGTTGCCAGCACCGACCAGCCGGATCTGGCAGACCAGTTCTTGGCCTTTATGGTGACCGATGCCTTCCAGAGCGTCATTCCGACGACCAACTGGATGTATCCTGCCGTGGTGCCAGCAGAGGGGCTGCCAGCAGGGTTCGAGACACTGGTGACACCTGCAACCTCGCTTCTTTTGTCGGCTGAAGATGCGGCAAGCCTGCGTGATGCGGCGCTGGACGAATGGCGCAACGCCCTGTCGCAATAACACCGAAAGGACCAGCCTTTGCTGCGGCGGGGCTGGTCCTTTTGCTGACCCTCGGCACGCTGGGCGCGGTCCTGACGCGAGCCGAGTGGGATAGCGGGCTGTCGCGTGCCGATTGGTCCGCCATTCGCTTTACCGTTCTGCAGGCCTTTCTGTCGGCCGCATTCAGTGTTGTCCTTGCTATTCCTGTTGCCCGCGCCCTTGCCCGTCGCAGGTTTCGCGGGAGGCAGTTCCTGATCACGCTGCTGGGCGCTCCGTTCCTGCTGCCCGTGATTGTCGCCGTCTTGGGCCTTCTGGCGGTCTTCGGACGTGGTGGCGTGTTGAACAGCGGGCTAGAGGCGCTGGGCCTGCCGCCCGTTTCGATCTTCGGACTGCAAGGGGTCGTTCTGGCCCATGTCTTCTTCAACCTGCCACTGGCAATCCGGTTCATTCTGCAAGGCTGGCTGTCGATTCCGTCAGAGCGCTTCCGCCTTGCCGCCACTCTCAATGCGCCCGTTGGCAGGCTGCTTGAGTGGCCGATGCTGCGAGCAGTGGTGCCCAGCACATTCCTTGTGATCTTCCTGATCTGCCTGACAAGCTTTGCTGTTGCTCTCACGCTGGGCGGGGGGCCGCGCGCTACAACGGTGGAACTGGCGATCTATCAGGCCTTACGATTTGACTTCGATCTGGGGCGGGCCGCCTTGCTGGCAGCGATACAGTTCGGCCTTTGTGTCGGCGCGGCTGCTTTGGTCTGGAAACTGCGCGGCACAGATTCGCTGGGTGCCGGTATGGACCGCGTGGTGCAACGATGGGATGGCGCGTCTCCTGCTGTGGACTATGCGTGGATCCTGGCGACGGCGGCATTCCTTCTGGTGCCGATGGGCATGATCGTGGTGCGTGGCCTGCCGGGGCTGTTCGACATGCCGGACACGATCTGGGCCGCAGCGGTGCGGTCGATCATGGTGGCGTCAGGCTCGGCCGTCCTTTGTGTCGCGATGGCATTGGCGCTAGCCCTGCGCGGCGGCTTTGTCCTGTCGATTGTTGGCGTCCTGCCGCTTGCTGCATCCAGCCTTGTTGTAGGCACGGGTGCTTTTCTGATCGTCTTTCCCTTTGCGCGCCCTGCTGACCTTGCGTTGGTTGTGACGATGCTGGTCAACGCGACACTTGCCTTACCCTTTGCCCTGCGTTCGCTGGCCCCTGCGGTCGAGCAAGTCGCGGCGGACTTTGGCCGGCTCGGGGCAGGTCTGGGCATGTCGGGGTGGCACTGGGTCCGCCTTGTGGTCTTGCCGCGCGTGCGTCGGCCCTTGGGCTTTGCCACTGGTCTGGCTGCGGCGCTGTCGATGGGTGACCTCGGCGTGATCGCGCTGTTTGCAGGTCAAAGCGAGGAAACACTGCCACTGGCGATGTATCGTCTGATGGGGGCTTACCGCATGGAAGCAGCGGCGAGTGCAGCACTCTTGCTGGTAGCGCTGAGTTTCGCGATGTTCTGGTTCTGTGACCGATGGGGGCGCAAAGATGCTGACGCTTGAGAAATTGGAACTCGTACAGGGCGACTTTCGCCTGACAGCAGATCTGATGCTCGATGCGGGTCGTTTTACCGCGCTGATCGGCCCGTCAGGTGCGGGCAAATCGACGCTGCTCTCTGCGATTGCGGGATTCTTTGCACCCGCCAGCGGCCGCATTCTCTGGGCAGGACAGGATTTGACAGCCAAGGCGCCGGGTGAGCGTTCGGTGGCCATGCTATTTCAGGACAACAATCTTTTTCCGCATCTGACAGCAGCGCAGAATGTCGGGCTGGGGCTACGGCCCGATTTGAAGTTATCGCCCGAGCAGAAAGAGAAGGTCGCCGAAGCGCTGGCAAGTGTCGGTCTTTCAGGCCTTGGCGGCCGCAAGCCAGCATCGCTTTCCGGCGGGCAACAAAGCCGTGTTGCACTTGCCCGTGTGCTGGTCTCGGCCCGTGACCTTGTGTTGCTGGACGAGCCTTTTGCAGCTCTTGGTCCGGCACTCAAGGACGAGATGCTTGATCTTGTGAAAGAAAAACTGTCCCAAGCAGGCAAGACGGTGGTCATGGTGACCCATGATCCGGCCGATGCGCGTCGCGTGACGGAGCAAACGGTCCTTGTGGCCGAGGGAAAGGCCCATCCGGCCCAGCCTACGGCCCAACTCCTTGATCATCCTCCTGCCGTGCTTGCGGCCTATCTGGGCTAGGGTCTGCCCCAAAAACAAAAAGGCCCGCTGAACTCAGCGGGCCTTTTGCGAATGATCCGGTGGCCGGATTATTCTTTGTTCTTGTGTGGCGCCCAGAGACGCTTGTTGGTCAGGTACAACAGCACCGACAGAACTGTCAGGAACAGAACACCGGTCAGGCCTGCCTGCTTGCGGGCAACCAGCTTGGGCTCTGCTGTCCACATCAGGAAGGCTGCAACGTCTTGGGAAACGGATTCCAGATCGGTTGCGTGGCCGTCAGCGTAGACAACATCGTCACCCCAAAGTGGCTGCGACATTGCGATCCACGAACCGGGCACCATGTGCTTGCCTTTGTCGTCGATGCAGCTGGCAGGGAAGCCACCGGCAGCGAAGGCAACGTTGTAGAACCCGTCCATTGGCTCGCCTTCCAGCGCGCACTCGGGCTCTTCGTGGTAACCGGTCAGCAGTGATGCGATGTATTCTGCGCCACCCATGCCCTTGAAGAGCTGGTTGAGACCAGTGCCGTAAGGGCCGCTAAAGCCCGCACGTGCCTTGGCCATCAGGCTGAGGTCAGGTGCGTTGGACAGTGCCGAACCGGGGAAGTGGTCGGCAGGGGTCGCAGGGCGGAAGTCGCCTTCACCATCAAAGAGGCTTTGGTCGAAAACTTCGTAGAACTCTGCATAGGCGCGCATCTGGTCGTCAGGGAGGCCGGGGCCACCGTCGTCAGACAGGTTGCGGAATGCGACCAGTTCCAGCCCGTGACAAGCGGCACAGATTTCAGTGTAGACCTGAAGGCCACGCTGAAGCTGCATCTGGTCATAGCTGCCGAACGGGCCTTCAAACGGGAAGGCATAGTCGGTGACTTCGATGTCGACTTCTGCGGCCATCGCCTGCCCTGTGATCAGGGCAAGCGCAGTTGCTGCGGTAAGAGTGAATTTGCGGAACATTTCTATTTCGTCCTTTCTCACTCGGCCGGAGTGGCGGCTGGCTTGGAACCATCGCCCTTCGGCCCGTAGTGGGCATTGAAGTCTTCTTCGATGGTCGCAGGCTGCGGATCCGGCTTCTCGATCACGCCAAGCAGCGGCAGGATCACCAGGAAGTAGGCGAACCAGTATGTCGCACCGATCAGGGCGATATACGGGTAGATGCCTTCTGCAGGACGGGCACCGACCCACATCAGCAGCATGAAGTTCGCGGCAAACAGCCAGAACCACCACTTGAACATCGGACGGTAGCGGCCCGAACGCACGGACGAGGTGTCCAGCCAAGGCGC
>CAZOMZ010000131.1:0-5606 GCA_964581065.1 uncultured Loktanella sp.
ACCAGACCTTGCATCTTTTCACGTGTCAGCGCATCCAATGCGCCCAGTGGTTCGTCCATCAGGATGACATCCGGATCATTGGCCAGACAACGTGCCAGCGCCACACGCTGCTGCATGCCGCCGGACAACTCGTAAACCGCCTTTTCCTTGAATTCCTGCAGGCCGACCACATCCAGAAGATGGTCAACAATCTCGGCCTTCTGCGCCTTGGCCATCCCCTTCATCGAAGGACCAAAGCCAACATTCTCGCGTACGCTCATCCACTCGAACAGGGCACCCTGCTGGAACACCATGCCACGCTCGGCAGCAGGCCCGACGACCTTGTGGCCGTTGAGATTGATCTGTCCCTCGGTCGGCGCCAGAAATCCGGCGACAATGTTCAGCAATGTCGTCTTGCCGCAGCCCGACGGCCCCAGAACCGACAGAAGCTCGCCCGCCTTCAGGTCAAGCGAGACATCCTTGAGCGCCTGCACCGAACTGCCGTTGGGCAAGTCAAAGCGCATCGAAATCTTGTCTATATGTAACCCTGACATAGCGACCCCATTTGTTTCCCCTGATAAGCCCTGCACCGCGGCACGGCTTGTCATGGAAAACAAAACGCTGGCGCGGATATTCCCCGCGCCAGCGCCCGTGTTTGCTTACATGTCGCCTGCGGCTGCCAGCGGACCGGTTTCTACAGCACCAGCGTAGCTGTCGAGCGCGGCAGGGATCGAGCCGCTTTCAACAAAGACGTCAGCCACGCCCTTCATGAAGGTCTGTGCAGCACCGCCCAGCCATGCTTCGGACAGCTGTGCGTCAACGTCTGGGAAGACGAAGGTTGCCATGGTGTCGGCAGTTGCCTGCTCGTCCATACCGGCGTCCTGTGCAATGACGGGCAGCATGGCTTCAACGCCCGAGCCATCATTCCATGCAGCGTTTGCTTCTGCAGTCACAGCAAGGAACTTGGCAACCATATCGCCGTTCTCGGCCACAAATGCTGCCGGAGCGGATGTGACGTCGAACACCAGAATGCCCAGCGCTTCTTTCTCGGCACCGGTCAGCAGAACGTTGCCGTGCTCTTTCATGGTGCGCAGTGCACCACCCCAACCGCAGGACATATCGACCTGACCTTGGGCCAGTGCGGCTGCACCTTCAGCAGGGGCCATGTCGACCACGTTCAGCGAGGCGAGATCAACACCGAAGTGATCCATCTGGCGCAGGAAGCCATAGTGGGCCGCTGTGCCCAGTGGCACGGCAACAGTCTTGCCTGCCAATTCATCAGCGCTGTCCTTGTCGATTTCCAGTGCGGAGGCCACGACACAGTTGTCGTTGTCTGCATAGGACACGGCCACGTCGAGGATCTGAAGGTCCTGGCCTGCGGATGTGGCAACCACGAAGGGCGGTACACCCTGGCTGACCGAGATCTGAACGTCGCCCGATGCCATTGCTGCAGACATCGCGGTGCCTGTGTCAAAGCTGACCCAGTTCACTGGCACGCCCAGCGCCTCGTCATAGGTGCCGTTTACTTTGGCGTACTGGAACGGCATCGGCCATTCGAGGAAGTAACCGACCGTGATCCCGTGACCGTCGGCAAGAGCCTGTGTTGCGCCTGTTACAAGTGCCACACTTGCAGCTGCGCCCATCAGAGCAGATTTGAGTTTCATACATGATCTCCCGTGTTAACGCCTATTTCTTGAGGCTTTTGTCTTGACGGGGTTTTGCCCCGACTTAGTGTTTGCAAGCTGAACACCAATTTGACTTCGTTCCAAGCCCATTTGTGTTCGGCCTGCTGCGCTGACCCGGCAAACTCGACCAATCTGGACAAATTCTGGCGACCGGACCCGCATTCACCAGTGCAAACACAAGATATTTCAATGCCTTGCGTCAACAGGCTTGTCATTGCGCAAACGCGCTGACGAAACTCGCATCACAGCAGAAGTGGAAAAAATAACGAGCAATTTCATGAATTTAGAAATTTTGATCAAATTGCAAACGGTCCAGCTTGGCCCATTTTGGCCTTAATTAAGCAAACAAACTGGCCCTATCGGGTCTGGCACTAGGACAGGCAAACTGCACATCAGTTAAGCGTGCCACGAACTGGATTCGGGCCGCACCTTCCCGTTTTCATGGAGCACCGCAAATGGACACGCTGAATCTGGCAAATGACCCGCAGGACGTAATCGAGGCCGACCGCGCCCACGTTTGGCACCACCTGAGCCAGCACAAGGTTTACGAATCTGTCGACCCCCGCATCATCGTCGAAGGCAAAGGCCTGCGTCTTTGGGATATCAAGGGCAAGGAACATGTCGACGCTGTGTCAGGCGGCGTCTGGACCGTCAACATCGGCTACGGCCGCGAACGGATGGGCAAGGCCATCTCTGACGCCGTGACCAAGATGTGCTTTTTCGGCGGCTCGCTCGGCACGATCCCGGGTGCGCAGTTTGCTGAAATGCTGATCGACAAGATGCCGGGTCTCGACCGCGTCTATTATGCCAACTCCGGCTCCGAGGCCAACGAGAAGGCCTTCAAGATGGTCCGCCAGATCAGCCACAAGCACTACGGCGGCAAGAAGAACAAGATCCTCTACCGCGAGCGCGACTATCACGGCTCGACCATCGCCACGATGTCGGCAGGCGGTCAGGACGAACGCAACGCGCAATATGGCCCCTTCACTCCCGGTTTCGTGCGCGTACCGCACTGCCTTGAGTACCGTTCGCAGGACGGCTCGATGGGCGAGGCATATGCACATTACGCCGCACAGGCGATCGAGGACGTGATCCTTGCCGAAGGCCCCGACACAATCGGCGCGCTTTGCCTTGAGCCCATCACGGCTGGCGGCGGCATCATCGTGCCCCCCAAAGGCTACTGGGAGCGCGTGCAGGAAATCTGCAAGAAATACGATATCCTGCTGCACATCGACGAGGTCGTCTGCGGCATCGGGCGTACCGGCACATGGTTCGGCTACCAGCAGTTCGGCATCCAGCCCGACATCGTGACGATGGCCAAGGGTGTTGCCTCGGGCTATGCCGCGATTTCCTGCTGTGTCACCACCAACCGCGTCTTTGACATGTTCAAGGACGACACCGACAAGCTGGGCTATTTCCGCGATATCTCGACATTCGGCGGCTGCACAGCAGGCCCTGCAGCCGCGATCGAGAACATGAAGATCATCGAGGAAGAAGACCTGCGCGGCAACTCCGCCAAGATGGGTGAGCACCTGAAGGGCAACCTGCACGCGCTGATGGACAAGCACGCCTGGATTGGCGACGTGCGCGGCATGGGCCTTTTTGCTGGCGCCGAACTGGTCGTGGACCGCGAAACAAAAGAACCCGTCGATGAAAAGCACATCGGCGCAATCGTTGCCGATTGTATGGCGCAAGGCGTCATCATCGGCGCGACCAACCGGTCATTGCCCGGCTACAACAACACGCTGCTGTTCGCACCATCACTGATCGCAACAGCCGATGATCTGGACCACATCACCAACGCCGTGGATCAGGCCATCACCCGCGTTCTGGGCTAGAAGACATATCCGGGCAGGTCACAACACCTGCCCGGCCACCTCCTGCGCATAGGCCAATGTGTCTGACGTCATGACCGTGGCGAATGCCGACAGGATCAGAATGACAATCAGGACAAGTTTCAGGGATTTCATCGCACACTCCGTCATCGGTTTGTGTGTTGAACGCAGCAGCCCCGCTTTTCCGTCGCTGCGATTGACAGCATTCCGCGATAGGTCCAATCTGGCTCCACTCTAAGGCCAGATCATGTCTATTTCCGTCGAAACCTTCTTTCTCGATCCCTCGGCCGAGGGCACCCTGCAAGCGCGTATCCAGCAGATGGTTGCGCAAGGCATCCTTGCAGGCCGTTTCCGCGCCGGCGAGAGGTTGCCCTCCTCGCGCAAGATGGCCAAGCATCTCGGCGTCAGCCGGATCACGGTCACGCTGGCCTATACAGAGCTGGTGGCAGACGATTACCTGACCTCGCGCGGACGATCAGGCTATTATGTATCCGACAACGCGCCCGAACCGCCCGCCTTTCCCGCACAGCGTTTCAATCAGGGCACAGTCGACTGGGCCCGCGCCATCGGCCAGCGGTTCACACCGGGCCTCAGCCTTGAAAAACCATCCGACTGGGCGAACTACCGTTATCCCTTTATCTACGGGCAGGCAGACAAGACGCTGTTCGACAGCGCCAACTGGCGGCTTTGTGCGCTACGTGCGCTGGGGATGCGGGATTTCAGTGCGCTGACGTCCGACTATTATGATGGCGACGACCCCATGCTTGTCGACTTCATCGCGCGGCAGACCTTGCCACGGCGGGGCATTCTGGCGAACAAAGACGAAATCCTCGTGACAATGGGCGCGCAGAATGCGCTCTGGCTGTCTGCGCAGGTCCTGTTGAACGGCCGCCGCCGCGCTGCCATCGAAGACCCCTGCTATCCGGCGTTGCGCAACATCCTGATGCAGTCGCGCTGCCAACTCAGCGTCGTTCCCGTCGACGGGGACGGGCTGCCGCCCGATGCGCTGCCGCCGCAAACCGATGTCGTCTTCACCACGCCAAGCCATCAATGCCCGACCACGGCAACGATGCCCCTGTCGCGCCGACAGGCACTTTTGGAACGGGCCGAGAAAGAAGACTTTGTGATTGTCGAGGACGACTACGAATTCGAGATGTCGTTTCTCAAGTCCCCTTCCCCGTCGCTCAAGTCGCTCGATAAGAACGGCAGGGTGATCTACGTCGGCTCATTTTCAAAGTCGCTTTTTCCCGGTTTGCGCCTTGGCTATCTGGTCGGACCCGCCCCGTTTATCCGCGAGGCCCGCGCCCTGCGCGCCACTGTCCTGCGCCACCCGCCCGGCCATATCCAGCGCACGGTCAGCTATTACCTGTCACTTGGTCACTATGACGCTCTGGTGCGCCGGATGAGCAAGACCTACCACGAGCGGCGCAAGGTGATCGACGAGGCGCTGAACGGCTATGGGCTGACCATTGCGGGTCAGGGCACTTACGGCGGATCATCCGTCTGGGTCCGCCTGCCCTATGGCACGGACACGACCATTCTGGCCGCACGGCTTCGCGAAAGCGGGGTGCTTGTCGAACCCGGTGCGCCCTTCTTTGCGGGCGATGATCCGCCGCGGAATTTCATGCGGCTGGCCTATTCCTCTATCCCCGCATCGCGCATTCCGGACGGAATCCGCTTGATTGCAGGTGCCATCCAGAGTAGCTGATTATTGAGACTTGCGGTCTCAATATGTTTTCCTCTGGCCTTAAGGTCGACTCCCTTTTGGACCTAACGACCGGCCCGTGCAAAACCTACTGTCACCGCAGCCACGCGCGGGGGATTCTCTTCCCCGCCTTTCATCGATTTTGAGGGGGAGGACCCAGACCCATGAAGATGACCACCGAAGAAGCCTTCGTCAAAACCCTGCAAGCGCACGGCATCCGCCATGCTTTCGGGATCATCGGCTCGGCCATGATGCCGATCTCTGACATCTTCCCTGCCGCTGGCATTACCTTCTGGGACTGCGCCCACGAAGGCAGCGCCGGTATGATGGCGGACGGCTACACCCGCGCGACCGGCGAGATGTCGATGATGATCGCCCAGAACGGCCCCGGCATCACCAACT
>CAZOMZ010000132.1:0-5552 GCA_964581065.1 uncultured Loktanella sp.
AAGCTTTGTGCGCGCCTCTGGCCCCGGCGGGCAGAACGTGAACAAGGTCTCGACTGCGGTCGAGTTAAGGTTCGAGGCTGCGCGGTCACCCAACCTGCCTGCATCTGTCAAGTCACGCCTGAAGCGGTTGGCAGGGCGGCGCTGGACGCAAGACGGCGCTGTCGTGATCTTTGTGCAGGACACCCGCAGTCAGGCCCGCAATCGCGAAATCGCAAGAGAGCGGCTGGCCGAGCTGATCGTCAAAGCCTGCGAAAAGCCCAAACGCCGCATTCCGACACGCCCCACCAAAGGCAGCGTCCGCAGACGTCTGGACGGCAAAAAAGCCCGAGGCGAAGTCAAGGCTCTGCGTGGCAAGGTCGAGGAATGAGACACAACCGCGAGGCTAGTCACCGGAAATTAAGGAATCTCCCTCAGGTTGCCATCCAATCGAAAGATGGATGTTCAAAATGGCCCATTTGCAGCTGCTTCTTGCACCCGCATTCGCGGTGATGGGAATCGCTTTTCTTTTCAATCTGGTGCTCCGGCGGTTTGCCGACAGCCGCTATCGCGAAACCGTGTTTGGCCTGATGTTTGGTGGCGCAATCGTCATCGGCATGACCAATCCGATGCAATTCGGCGAAGGCATCATCTTTGATCCGCGCAGCCTGCTGATCGGGGCCGCCGTGACCTTTGTTGGACCGTTGGCCGGTTTGATTGCAGCCGGTATTGGTGTCATCTGCCGCGTCTTTATAGGTGGCGCGGGCCTCCCAGCGGGGGTGCTCGGCATTGTGTTGGCCTACCCGCTCGCCATTCTCTGTGTGAAATGGGTCGTCCCGCGTTTCAAAACGCCCTGGCTGGGTGATGCGGCCTTCGGGATGTGTCTGACATTGACTATTTTTGCGCTCTACGCCCTCCCGTTTGAGGTGGCAAACCGACTGATCACATCATTTGCGCCGATGCTGCTGGTCAGCAACGTTATCGGCATGATCATCCTCGGCTTTGTGTTCCGTCGGGAAATCGCGCTGGAAAAGCGCCGGCTGGAACTTGAGGAACATGCAACCCGCGATCCTTTGACCAATCTGCTGAACCGACGCGGCCTTCAGACTGTCGCGCGCGGCAGACGGTTCAATCCGCGGATCGGGCAGGCCGTACTCTACTTCGATGTGGACAACTTCAAGCAGATCAACGACCGGCATGGGCATGATATCGGTGACGCGGTGCTTGAGGTTATTGCAACCCGCATCAACGACAATCTGCGCTCCGATGCCATCTTTGCACGGCAAGGCGGCGACGAGTTCTCGATCTATCTGACGGATGTTGCCGAAGGCGACGTCGGCGCCATTGCTGACCGCATCTGTGGACTTGTCGGAGAGAACGCACTTGCCGTCTGCGGCAAACAGATCAGGGCCTCGATCAGCATGGGTGGCTATTGGTCAAAGCTCAATCACGGTCTGGATGAGCTACTGCGCCGCGCAGACGCGCAACTGCTGCTTGCAAAGCAGGCCGGCAAGAACCGCGCCCAGGTCGCCTTTGACCCCAAAAGTTCACTGGTGTCGGTCGCCTGACCGGTCCGGTATCCGCCCCAACAACCGATGGCCGCGCCAGCGTTAGCCCCGCTACAATGACGAATCCGTTGCTGCTTGGTGCGGGGCGCTTGCGACCCTCGCATTGCTTGCCCGGAATGGACCGGCTTCAGACCTTGACCTCAAGCGCGTCCTGCTCGCCTACGCCAAATACGCGCTTGTAGCGCGCAATCTCTTCCGCCGGGCCCATTGCCTTGCGAGGGTTGTCGCTCAATTTCACAGTAGGCCGCCCGTTTGCCGCAACGGCCTTGCAGACCAGTGAAAACGGAGCCAGTGCATCATTGGCAACCAGCCCGATGAAATCGTTGGTCAGCATGGTGCCCCAGCCAAAGCTGACACGGCAGCGGCCGGCAAACTGCTGGTGCAATTCCTTGATCTTTTCGACGTCCAGCCCGTCAGAGAAGATGACAAGCTTCTCAGCGGGGTCCTCGCCCCGGCTTTTCCACCAGTTGATCGCCGTCTCTGCCCCCAGCGCCGGATCACCGCTGTCCACGCGAATCCCGGTCCAACCGACCAGCCAATCGGGCGCCCCTTCCAGAAAGCCTTGGGTTCCGAATGTATCCGGCAGGATGATGCGCAGATTGCCATCATGTTCCTCATGCCAGTCCGCCAGCACATCATAGGGCGACTGACGCAGGGCCGCATCATCTTTGGCCAGTGCCGCGTAGACCATCGGCAATTCATGGGCGTTTGTGCCGATCGCCTCGATATCGCGCATCATGGCGATGTGGCAATTCGACGTTCCGGTAAAGCTGTCACCCAGACCTTCGATCATGGCCTGCACACACCAGTCCTGCCACAGATAGCTGTGCCGCCGACGTGTTCCAAAGTCGGCGACCCGCAGACCCTCGACCGGTTTCAATGCCTCGATCTTGCCCCAGAGTTTGGTCATGGCGCGGGCGTAGAGCACCTGAAGCTCGAACTTGCCCATGTCCTTGAGCACGGCACGGCTGCGCAACTCCATGATCACAGCAAGCGCGGGAATTTCCCAGAGCATGACCTCGGGCCAGGTGCCTTCGAACGTCAACTCATACTGTCCGTCGCGCTTTTCCAGATGATACGGGGGCAGTTGCAAGTTTTCGAACCACTCCATGAAAGCAGGGGTGAACATCTGGCGTTTGCCATAGAATGTATTCCCGCGCAGCCATGTGCTTTCACCCCGCGTCAGACGAAGCGAGCGGATATGGTCCAACTGCTCGCGCAACTCCCCCTCATCGACCAGTTCGGCAAGACGGATCGTCTTTGTGCGGTTGATCAAAGAGAATTTCACCTGCGTGTCGGGATGGTTGCGGAAAACCGACTGGCACATCAGAAGCTTGTAAAAGTCCGTATCGATCAGCGACCGGACAATCGGATCGATCTTCCACTTGTGGTTCCAGACCCGCGTCGCGATATCGACCATTGGTATTCCCCTCGTTTGGCCCCCGTCTTAGAGCAAGCGATGCCAGTGCTTGCAAGAAAAAGCAGAGGATCGGCCAAAGGTTGGCTGTCACGCGGGTGGCACTTGTGCTTTACCAAGATCACCGGTCAAAGGCGGGCAGATTGAACGCAACAAATCCATATACGGCGCGGCTTGTCCTGTCGGTTATCTGCGCGATGACGCTGATCGTGGCGGGCGACGCTGCGGCCACTTTGCTGACCGGAGCGGGCTTTCCGCAAACCTTCGTTGCCTGGACACGCTTTGCGCTCGCGGCTGTCATCCTCCTGCCGGTGATGGGACTGCAGTGGCGCGAACTTGCCGCCTTTCTTGACTGGCGGCTCTATCTGCGGGCAGCGCTGATTGTCGGAGGGATCGTGTCGATCCTGACCGCGCTCAAGACCGAACCGCTCGCGAATGTCTTCGGCGGCTTCTTTGTCGGCCCTGTCGTGTCCTATTTCCTTTCGGCCTACCTCTTGGGCGAGAGGATCACCCCCATGCGCACCGTCCTGCTATTGGGCAGTTTTCTGGGCGTCCTACTGGTCGTCAAACCCGGCTTCGGGATGACCGCCGGTATGGGTTTTGCAATTCTGGCAGGTTGTCTGCACGGATCCTATCTGGTGGCAACACGCTGGCTCGCGGGCGGCTTCCGGCCGCGCTTTCTCCTGCTGTCGCAATTGCTGATCGGCGCGGCTTTACTCTCACCTTTCGCCGTGGCCGACCGGCCCGAGATCTCCCTGCCTCTCTTCGGGCTGATCCTGATCTCGGCACTCGGCTCGGCGGGGGGCAATCTGCTTTTGGTTCTGGTCAACCGCACCACCCCTGCGGGCGTCGTCGCCCCGCTGATCTATAGCCAGCTGTTGTCGGCTATGATCATCGGCTGGGCGGTCTTCGGAGACTGGCCCGATGCACTCAGCCTTCTGGGGCTCGTGGTCATCATGGCAGGTGGTGTCTCGTCGGTCTGGTTCGCACGGCAGGGCCGCTAGGCGAGTGTGACACCCGCCGCCGCCATCTCGGCCTGCGCCGCCGCCAGTGAACCATCAAAGTCGATCGCCCTGCATAGGTCCTGCCGGACAGTGACTGCAAACCCCAGTTTCGCCGCATCCACCGCCGAATAGTTCACACAGAAATCCGTTGCCAGGCCCACCAGCGTCAGCCTGTCGATGCCACGGGTCCGCAGATACCCCTCTAGGCCCGTTGGCGTCGTCTTGTCGTTCTCGAAGAACGCCGAATAGCTGTCGATCGCCGGGTTATAGCCCTTGCGGATAATCAGGTCCGCGCGGTCGACGGTCAGATCCGCATGAAACTGCGCGCCGATGCTGCCCTGAATACAGTGATCCGGCCAGAGAACCTGAGGACCATAGGGCATCTCTGTCACGCTCATCGGTGCCGCATCATGGCTGCTGGCGAATGAGGAATGCCCCGCCGGATGCCAGTCCTGCGTCAGGATCACCGCATCGAAATCCGCCATCAGCGCATTGATGCCGGGCACGATCCGGTCCCCTTCTGCCACGGCAAGCGCGCCGCCGGGGCAGAAATCATTCTGGACATCGATCACGAGAAGGGCGTGGGTCATGGCAAAATCTCCTTGGTTGCAGGCAAACTAGCGAGGAATGCATCAACCTGCGAGGGGGAACTCAGGTGGATGACCTGCGCATGGGTGGCCTCAGCAGCAAGTGCCGCCAGTCTTGCCCGTGCCGGCTTGCGTGTCCGCCAGATCCAAAGCCAGAAAGCCAAAGTCTCGTGATGAAACCCCTCGGGGCAGTCTGGCGCCATATCCGGTCGCGTGCTGCCCCGATCTCGGAAGGTGCGCCACAAGACACGGCGAAACCGCAGCCCGACGGGCAGATCCAGCCAGATCAGGGTATCGGCCCGCGCCAGCCGTTCTGCATAGGTTGTCGAATGGCCGCCTTCAAAGACCCAACAATCCCTGCGGATAATGTCCCTGACCAGAGGCGTTTTCTCGTTCGCTGGCCGCGGCGTCCAGCCGGACATCCAGTGAATATGATCCATGTGATAGACAGGCAGGTTCAGTCGCGCGCCCATCAACCGGGCGAGCGTGCTTTTGCCGGATCCCGGGCCGCCTGTAATCATCACGCGTCGCACAGGGTCGTTCTTGCAGACTTCGCGAGGTCCGAAAAGCCCTGCACCCTCCGCTGCGCGCAGCCCGCCCCATTATTGGCCCAGAAATATCCTGGGGGAGCCGCGCCAGCGGCGGGGGCAAAGCCCCTTCGCCAAGCTTGAAGAAATCCGCGACGCGGCGTATGGGCAGATTATGTATACCATCGCTGCCCTTTACCATTTCACCCGCTTCGACGATCTCGAAGCGATCCAGACCCCGCTGAAAGCGCTCTGCAAGTCCGAAGCTATTTCGGGCACCCTTCTGATTGCCAAGGAAGGAATCAACGGCACAATCGCAGGCCGTCGCGCGGGCATCGATGCGGTGATTGCCCATATCCGCAGCCTGCCGGGCTGTCGCGATCTGGAGTGGAATGAAAGCCATTCGGAAACACCTCCCTTCCACCGGATGAAAGTGCGCCTGAAGAAAGAGATCGTCACAATGGGCCAGCCCG
>CAZOMZ010000133.1:0-2296 GCA_964581065.1 uncultured Loktanella sp.
CCTCGCCCTGAGCTGCGTGTGATGCCTTGGGGTGACGTGTCGAACCAAAGGAGATCACGATATGACACTTCCCCAGTTTGCATTCATCAAGGCCGGTTGGCATGGCGCGATTGTCGATCGTGCGCTTGATGGATTCCTGTCTGAAATACCCGCAGCTCAGGTGGCCGTTTTTGACGTCCCCGGCGCATTCGAGCTGCCCCTGATGGCGCAGAAACTGGCCAGAACGGGCGACTATGCCGCGATTGCCTGTGCGGCCCTGGTGGTGGATGGCGGCATCTACCGCCACGATTTTGTAGCCAGTGCGGTTGTTGACGGATTGATGCGCGTGGGTCTCGATACCGGCGTGCCGGTCTTGTCAGTCAGCCTGACGCCGCATCATTTTCAGGAAACCGATCATCACATGGCGATCTACCGCGAGCACTTTGTTCTTAAGGGCAAGGAAGCCGCGCAGGCGGCGCTGAAGCTGGCCGTATAGTCTGCAAGAAGGGTTGGCCGGAGGTGGATTTGTCCGGCCAGCCATGCACGTGCGGGCATCCGGCTATGCCGCAACGTTGTTTGCGATCAATTGCTTCAGGCTGGAAACGCGATATCCGGCCTGATATTGCGGAACCAAGCCGAATGAGGGAACTGCCATGAGCGCCACAGCCAAGAAACGCGCCCCGATGCCGGATGATATCCGTGCCGCAAAAGGGGGGACGCCGCTGGTCAGCCTGACGGCCTATACCACGCCGATGGCACAGATGATGGATGCCCATTGCGATTTTGTCCTGGTTGGCGACAGCGTGGGCATGGTGCTGCATGGTCTGCCGTCGACCCTCGGGGTGACGATGGAGATGATGATCATGCACGGGCAAGCCGTGGCGCGGGGGCTGTCTTCGGCGATGATGGTGATCGATATGCCATTCGGATCGTATGAGGAAAGCCCCGAGCAGGCATTCCGCAACGCTGCCCGTCTGATGGCAGAAACGGGCGCGGGGGCGGTCAAGCTCGAAGGTGGCGTCGCGATGACCGGGACGATTGCCTTTCTGGTCAGCCGCGGCATTCCCGTGATGGCCCATATCGGCCTGACGCCGCAGTCGATCAACACGCTGGGCGGCTACAAGGTGCAGGGCCGCGGTGCTGCCCGCGATGCGCTGATTTCAGATGCCAAGGCGGTGGCGGATGCGGGTGCGTTCTCGGTCGTGCTGGAAAAGGTCCCCGAAAGCCTTGCGGATGAGATTACCGCCGCTGTCCCGATCCCGACCATCGGCATCGGTGCCAGCGCGGGCTGCGACGGGCAAATTCTGGTGGTTGATGACATGCTGGGGCTGTTTACGGCCTTCAAGGCAAAATTCGTCAAACGTTATGCCGAGTTGGGGCAGGACGCGGAGGCCGCGATTGCTGCCTATGCCGCCGAGGTGCGCGCGCGGACTTTCCCCGCTGCCGAGCATGTCTTTGCCGATGAGGTCAAGAAATGATTGCTCCGATTGTCCGCTCGCTGGCGGAACTGCGTGCGCAGACGAAACTCTGGCGCAGTGCGGATGAGACCATTGGCGTTGTTCCGACAATGGGGGCGCTGCATCAGGGGCATCTGTCTCTGGCCCGTGCCGCGCGTGAGAAATGCGATCGCGTGATCGTAACGATCTTTGTGAACCCCAAGCAGTTCAACGACCCCAAAGACCTTGAAAACTACCCCCGCACCGAGAACGAGGATGCCCGCAAGCTGGAATCCATCGGTGTGGACCTGATCTATGTGCCGGACCCTGACCAGATTTATCCGGATGGCTTTGCGACGACTGTGTCGGTGTCGGGCCTGACTGATATGCTCTGCGGTGAAAGCCGTCCGGGGCATTTTGACGGGGTGGCGACGGTGGTGTCGAAGCTGTTTTTGCAGACTTCGGCGGATTACGCCTTCTTTGGCGAGAAGGACTACCAGCAGTTGCAGGTGGTGCGGCGCATGGCCGCCGATCTGGATATCGAGATCGAAGTGGTCGGTTGTCCCACCATCCGCGAAGAGGACGGGCTGGCGATGTCATCGCGCAACCTGCTGCTGTCTGACCGTTCGCGGATCAAGGCACCGGTGTTGGCGGAAGTGATGAATGACCTGCGCGAAGGGCTGCTGGCCGGTGGCAAGATGTCAGAGCTAGGCCCCGAGGCCGAGGCGCGGATACTCGCGGCAGGGTTCATCAAAGTCGATTATCTGGAACTGCGCGACGGCCGTGATCTGGGGCTGCTGGATCAGGCGAGTGATGACTCGCGGCTGTTTGCGGCGGCTTGGCTGGCGGGTGTCAGGCTGATTGATAATATCGGGGTTTGA
>CAZOMZ010000133.1:2396-5535 GCA_964581065.1 uncultured Loktanella sp.
GTTTGCGGCGGCTTGGCTGGCGGGTGTCAGGCTGATTGATAATATCGGGGTTTGAACGCCGTACATCAAATTGGCGGTCAAACCAAATGACTGCGCAGATTGCGCAGTCATCGAGTCGATCTTGGTGCTGACACCCGCCAGACGTGCTTTTGTCTCGATCAGGTGTTTGCCGGCATCGTCGTCACAGGTGATACCGTTGGGGGGGCAGCTGTGGTCGTCACGCCCGATGTTGTCGTTGGCGCCGCAGTTGTTTGCACAACCTCTTCGACCTCTGCATACCCCAAGCTGACCTGAGCCTGACCCTGCAAGAAGTCGTAGCCGAACATCAATGCGGTGTCGTCCATCAGATAGCCGACCCCTACATCTGCACCGAAATCACCTGTACCAAAGTAGTAGCTGACGCCTGCGCCAGCGACGAACTCTTCGTTCTGATTGTCGGAGAGAACCTTGGCCGTCAGCGCGTATTGCGGCGACTGGCCGCCACCGAACGTCACACCCGCGCCAATCATGAAGGTCGGATCAGCCATGGCGACGGTCGGACCAAGAAGTGCCGCAGCGGACGATGTCATCAAGAGTTTCTTCATACCAAAATCTCTTTCTTTTGGAAAAATGGATACACTACAGTGCCGCGCCGAAAGCTTGCGGGATCAAGCATATGAAATCAAGACTTTTCCTGTCCCGCGGCCGGCTCCGGGCTTGTGCCGAGATGGATGTTCCGTGAACATGGCGGCCAAGTTTCATTCGATCTTGCGGAAGGTCGTTGGCGCGTAAGACATTGTGCCGCGATCTCTTCTCATGAGTTTAGGCGCGCCACATGACGTTGATCCACTTTCAGGTTGACCGCACGATCCTTGCGATCGAATGCCCTGACATGCTGCGGGGGGTCATCGCGACATGTTGGCCCCATGCGATTGTAGATGAGGCCGATACACCACCTGTCGCCACGATCACTATCCGCGAGGTTGGACCCAATCAGTGGACCTTGCAGAATGGTGCCGCAGAGCCGATCGGACCAGTTGAGAAAGCTGGTTTTGTTTTGGAGCTGACCGGTCTGGTTCATGAAATCCTTGAAGAAGCGGGCATTGCGACACCAATCGCGGCGGGCTGTGTGTCCTGGGATCAGGGGAATGTCCTTGTCTTCGGCGGGGTCGGGTCTGGCAAGTCGACGTTGTTGGCATGGCTGGTCAGCAATGGTTTTGGAATGCAGGCCGACCAAGTGCTGTTTTTTGCGCAGGATGGTACAAGGGCATCCGGCTTGGGCGGCCCTTTTGTCATGCCGTCCGAAGAGGCGATCAAGACCCTGTGCAGGCTTCCCGAGTTCGGTGACTGCCTCCGCCTCAAGGGGCCAGAGCAACACGTTCTGTTGTCCAATCCTGAATGGGTCCTGCCGGAGAATGAATCTGCCCCGTCATTTCTGATTTTTGTGGACCATCAACGCGGTGGCGGGTTCTCGGTTGCGCCTTTGTCAGGGGCTGACCTAGCTGCAAAGATCGCTAATCTGCATCAGGATTGGCCAGAGCCCCGTCTGACTGCCTTGCAGGAATACCTGAAGGATACGCCGGCCATCACGCTGTCGTATTCGGCTTTCGACGAGATCGAGAACCTGCTGGATCAACTGTGTTTCCACGTGATCAGTGTTGGCCCCGCGCCTGCTGTGTTCGAAAGCTATCTCGGTCGCATGACGGGGACGCCTGCCGCCTCAAACCAAGTGCGGCCTATTCCGGCGCGAACAGAGCGCAAGCTGACGCCTCGGCTCACGATAGGAATGGCAACATTTGACGACTACGACGGTGTCTATTTCTCGCTTCAGGCGATCCGGCTGTATCACCCCGAGATCCTTGATGAGGTCGAGTTTGTCGTCGTTGACAATAACCCGGAAGGGCTATGTGCCGAACCGCTTAAGAGGCTCGAAGCGAACATCCCCAATTATCGGTATATTCCAGCGACAGGCATCAAGGGCACGGCTGTGCGCGATTACATCTTTCGAGAGGCCTTTGGCGATTACGTCCTGTCGATGGACTGTCATGTGTTCTTTGTTCCCGGCGCGCTGAGACGATTGCTGGATTATTATGCCGCCAACCCCGACACGTCCGATCTGCTGCAGGGGCCTCTCCTGATGGATGATCTTGAAACGGTTTCCACCCATTTCGTGCCAGAGTGGCGGATGGGTATGTATGGCCGCTGGAGCGATAGCGAAAAGCAGCTTGATCTGAACGCCGAGCCCTTTGAGATCCCAAATCAAGGGTTGGGAATCTTTAGCTGCCGCAAAGATGCATGGCCCGGTTTCAATCCGGCATTCAGAGGCTTTGGCGGAGAAGAAGGGTATTTACACCAGAAATTCAGAAACCGTGGTGACAGGGCCATGTGCCTGCCGTTTCTGCAGTGGATGCACCGCTTTGAAAGGCCTTTTGGTGTCAGGTACCCAAACAACTGGGAAGACCGGATCAGGAATTATGCAATTGGTTGGGAAGAGGTTGGCCTGCCAATCGACGAAATGCGTGCCCATTTTACAGAGCAGACAAACCAGCAGGTCGTCGACAAAGTCTTTGAGACGCTCGCGGCAGAGAGGCCGATGCACTTCCGCAGGCAGGCAAAGTGAGCAACCGCCTCACGCCGCATGGCGCGCAAGAGATTAGGTGCGATCGGTATTCTTGCGACCCTGCCCTTGGAGGTGGGCTGCAACATTCTTAGTCATCAATCCTTGTGAGGATAGAGAATCCGCCCCAACGCCCCCGCCATCACCTTGGCGCTGTCTACCATATCATCCACCCCCACATACTCATCCGGCTTATGCGCCAGTTCCAGAATTCCCGGCCCGTAGGCGATGCAGTTCTTGAGCTTCCCGATCCGGTCGATGTGTTTCTGGTCGTAGGTGCCGGGTGAGGCCACGAATTCGGCGGGTTTGCCGAGGACGCGCTCGATTTCGGCGGCCACGGTTTCGACTACCGGCGCGTTGCGGTCTGTCATGCTGGGCAGCACGACGTTGATTTCGCGCAAGGCATAGTCAAAGCGGTCGCGGTCGCGTTTGAGGCCTTCCAGCAGCTCGCGCACTTCGCCGCGCACCTCATCCACGTGTTCTTCCGCCAGAAAGCGGCGGTCGATCACGATGCGGCAGCTGTCGGGCACGCAATGGGCGGGC
>CAZOMZ010000134.1:0-5500 GCA_964581065.1 uncultured Loktanella sp.
CTGTTCCGGCGCACCGCCATCGAACCTGCGGCCCCGATCGGTGTCGATCTGGAAACGGACGAACTGGCCTTCTTTCCCTTCCTTTACTGGCCCATAACGGCCGACCAGCCGCTGCCCAGCCGCGAGGCTTATGCCAAACTGAACAACTACCTGCGCACTGGCGGCATGATCATGTTCGACACGCGCGACGCGGATTCCGCGCGTTTCGGCTCGGGCTCGCCAGAAGGGCGGCGCCTGCAGGCGATTGCCCGATCACTGGACATCCCCCCGATCGAGCCGATCCCGTCGGATCATGTCCTGACGCGCACCTTCTATCTCTTGCAGGACTTCCCCGGCCGTTACGCCAGCCGCGACGTCTGGGTCGAGGCGGCACCTGCCGATGCGCAGCTGATCGAAGGCATGCCCTTCCGCAATCTCAACGACGGGGTGACTCCGGTGATCATCGGCGGCAACGACTGGGCCCGTGCCTGGGCCGTCGACACCAACGGGCGGCGCATGTACCCCGTCGGGCGCGGCATGTCGGGTGAGCGTCAGCGTGAAATCTCGCTTCGCTTCGGGGTCAACGTGATCATGCATGTGCTGACGGGCAATTATAAATCCGATCAGGTGCATGTGCCCGATCTTCTGGACAGGTTGGGACAATGACGGCAGGCAGCATCCTCTTTGATCCGCTGCTGCCGTGGCTGATGATCTACCTTGTGGCGGGGCTGACGCTTGCTGCCGTGGTGCTGGCAATCTGGCGGCGTCTGCCCGGCTGGTGGCTGCGTGCCCTTGCGGGTTTGGCCTTGCTTGCCGCCCTTGCCAATCCGGCTGTCCAGCAGGAAGACCGCGAACCACTCTCCGATATCGTGCTGGTCGTTGTCGATGAAAGCGCCAGCCAGCGCCTTGCTGGCCGACCCGACCAGAATGCAGCGGCGCTCGCCAACGTTTCCGCCGAACTCAGCCGCCTGCCGAACACCGAGATGCGGCAGGTCACCTTACGCGATGGTGAGGGCGATCTGGGCACTACCCTTATGACTGCGGTCACCGAAGCGCTGGCCGAAGAACCGCAGGCCCGCGTCGCGGGGATCATCCTGATCAGCGATGGCCGTCTGCACGATCTTGACCGCGCGCCGATCCTGCCTGCTCCCACGCATCTGTTGCTGACCGGGCAGCCTGACGACTGGGACCGGCGTCTGGTTGTCGAGAATGCCCCCGCCTTTGCCATTCTGGGGGAAGAGTTCAACCTGACCCTGCGCATCGAAGATCAGGGCGCTGCGCCGGAGACGGCCTCAGTGCCGCTGTCCATCTCGATCGACGGTGAAACCCCCATCACGGTTCCTGTGCCCGTCGGAGAAGACGTCCGCCTGCCAGTGACCCTGCCGCATGGTGGGATGAACGTCCTGCAATTCACCATTCCCACCGCCGAAGGCGAACTGACCGACCGCAACAATGCGGCCGTTGTGCAGGTCAACGGTGTGCGCGACCGTTTGAGCGTCCTGCTTGTTTCGGGCGAGCCGCATCCGGGGGAACGGACGTGGCGCAACCTGCTCAAGTCGGACTCGGCTGTCGATCTGGTGCATTTCACCATTCTGCGCCCGCCCGAGAAACAGGACGGTGTGCCGGTGAACGAACTCTCGCTGATCGCCTTTCCGACGCGCGAGCTCTTTCTGGAAAAGATCAACGACTTCGACCTGATCATCTTTGACCGCTACCGCCGGCGTGGCATCCTGCCCAGCGCCTATTTCGAGAACATCGCCGACTACGTCCGGCAGGGTGGTGCTGTGCTGGTCTCGGCAGGGCCGGAATACGGTGGCGCGGAAAGTATCTATCGGTCGCCATTGGGTGGCATCCTGCCCGGCGCACCAACCGCCCGCGTGTTCGAGCAAGGCTATGTGCCACAGATCAGCGACCTTGGCGCCCGCCATCCCGTGACCGAAGGTCTGCCCGACATGATGCCCGCCTCGACAGACGACATGCCCGGTTGGGGGCGCTGGTTCCGTCTGGTTGACGTGCTGGTGCCGCAAAGCGCCTCGACGGTGATGACCGGCATGGATGACCGCCCGCTTCTGACCCTCGACCGGATCGGCGAGGGGCGCGTGGCACTTTTGGCGTCCGATCACTCGTGGCTGTGGGATCGCGGCTATGAAGGCGGCGGCCCGCAACTGGAACTGCTGCGTCGTCTTGCCCATTGGATGATGAAGGAGCCCGAGCTTGAGGAAGAGGCACTCTGGGTCGAGCCGACAGGCCAGACAATGCGCATCATCCGCCGCACACTCGCCCTCGAAACCGGCGAGGTGACGATCACCCATCCCGATGGAACCGAAACGGTGGTGCTGTTGGAGGAAGTCTCGCCCGGACGCTTTGAAGCCTTGTGGGAGGCACCCGAAATCGGGCTTTACCGCCTGACCGACGGCACGGAAACGGCCGTCATCGCCCTTGGCCCAGCAGCGCCGCGTGAATTCGAAGAAACCATCGCAAGCGCCGATCTGCTCGCACCGCTCGTCGAAGGAACGCTTGGCGGCGTGGTCGCCGTCGCAGATGGCGACATCAACATCCGCAACGTGCGCGAAGGCCGCCCCGCTACGGGCCGCGGCTGGATCGGCATCACGCCGCGCGATGCCTACCGGACCGCTGACATCAGCATCATGCCGATCCTGCCGGCATGGGCCTTTCTGTTGCTTGCTGCCCTGTTGATGGTCGGCGCATGGCTGCGTGAAGGCCGCCGCTAATGTTCGCCGCAATGCTCAAGGTTGTGGGGGCGATCATTCTCGCCCTCGGGCTGCTTGTGGGGTGCCAGTCGATCAGACACGGTGGCACAACGCCACTGCCAGACCCGCAAACCGACACGCTCAGGTTTGCGACCTACAACGTGCACTACATCATCCTGCGTCAGGAAACCGGCCCGTGGTCGGTTGGCGACTGGGAAAGGCGCAAGGGACCGCTTGATCTGGCCTTCAAGGATATCTCTGCCGACGTGATCGGTTTTCAGGAGATGGAAAGTTTCGGTGGTGGCAGCATCAGTGACGTCAACCTGACGCTGGACTGGCTGCTCGAGAGAAACACCGGCTATGCCGCTGCCGCCGTTGGCGATCCGCGCGACTTTCCTTCGACACAGCCGATCCTCTACCGGAGCGATCGGCTGACCCTGCTTGACCAAGGTTGGTTCTTCTTTTCGGACACGCCGGATGTCATCTATTCGCGCACGTTCGACGGGTCCTATCCCGCCTTCACAAGCTGGGCACAGTTCCGGGACCAACGGACAGGGGCAGCGTTTCGCGTGGTCAATATCCACACCGACTACGCCAGCCGGACCAATCGTGAGCAGTCCATTGCCCTTGTTCTCGCGCGGATCAATCCGTGGATCACGGCAGGCGAGACCGTCTTTGTGTTGGGCGATCTGAATGCGAGGCAGGGTGACGATATCGTCGAAGCGCTGGAGGGTGCCGGACTGCGGTTTGCGCCTGTGGAAGGCGCCACCTACCACTTCAATCGCGGCATCAACCTGTTCGGGGCTATCGACCATATCGCAGTAACCGGAGATGCGGCTCTTGCTGGCCCGCCGGTTGTGGTGCGGCAGAGATATAATGGCGAATGGCCGACCGATCACTATCCGGTTGTGGCCGACTACCGGCTTGGCAGCCCCGGCTAGGGCAAGCGCAGCTCAAACAGTCTGTCCGACCAGCCGTCTACATTGCATCGCGCGCGGATGTAGATCACCTCTGCATTGGTCGGGATCTCGACCCCGGACAAAGATCGCGTAAATGGCTGTTCTTCCACATGGGGGTGGAACAATGTGCGCAGGCCGAGGCTGTTGCCATCGGCATCCAGCACCTCCCAGCCGTCTGCATAGTGGTCCCAGCCGGTGTCGGGATGGGACAGCGTGACGGTGACGCGGTCTCCGTCGATGGTTGCGGCCTCGACCACCGGATGATCGGCATGGCCAAGCGACGGCAGCAGGACAAGCGCGACCAGAGCTCTCATTTCGCAATGCCCAGAATGATACGGCGCGGGGTCGAGGCAAACTCGCGTGCCCAGACCAGCCAAAAGACCAAGACAGTCGCAAGGAGCAGCGCGACAGGCCCGATAAGCCATGCCAAGGCACCCAAAGCGAAGTACATCGCCCGCAGTCCCCGGTTGAAGTTGATCGCTGCGCGGATGTTAAGCTCTGCCGCTTCAGCGGCCAGCGGATAGGCATTCGGATCGGCCGGATCGTTCGGCACTGCCGCCATCGACACCGCGCAATAGCCAAAGACCCGATTGGACCAGACGAATTTGAAAAAGCCGTTCGACAGGAACAGCGCGACAAGGCCCAGTTTCAGTTGAAACACCAGCACGGGCACCGACATATCCGAGACCTCCGCCGCCACGCCGCGCAATGGTTCGGTATTTCCGGCCAGAGCCAGAACACCACCGATGGCCAGAAGACAGGTCGATGCAAAGAACGCCGTGCCCTGCCGCAGCCCGTTGACGATCTGGCTGTCGAAAATACGCGGATCGCGGGTGACAAAGACCTTCATCCAGTCGCGCCGACGCTCTGACATCAGAACGGTCACCGACGGCCGGGCGGACCCGGGATGCTCGATCCACCAGCCGATAATCAGCCATGCGGCAAGAATGACAGCCACCGCAATCCAGTCGAGCGGCGCCAGAAGCGTCATATGATCAAGCATTTGCATGCGATTTTGTAGCCATTTCGCAGAAGACTTGCCAGACGGGAAAATTGGTAATATATTTTTACCAATCAGCCGAACAGGAGAGTCGCCTCATGGAAATGCCTATCCCAAGCGCATCAGTTCTGTCCCGCAAGGACCAGATCGTCGCCCGCCTGAAAGAGGTTCTTCCCGCAGATGCGGTCATTTCCGATGAACGCGAGACGCGCGCCTATGAATGCGACGCGCTGACCGCCTACAAATGCCCGCCGCTTTGCGCCGTGCTGCCCGCCAATACCAAAGAGGTCTCGGCAGTGCTGAAGATTTGCCACGAAATGGGCGTGCCTGTGGTGCCGCGCGGTGCGGGCACCTCGCTTGCCGGTGGTTCACTGCCGACGGCGGACAGCGTGATCCTTGGCGTGGCCAAGATGAATGGCGTGATCGAGACCAACTATGCCGACCGCTATATCAAAGTGCAGACGGGACGGACGAACCTGTCCGTCACCGGCGCGGTTGAGACCAACGGTTTCTTCTATGCCCCCGACCCTTCCAGCCAGCTTGCCTGCGCGATTGCCGGAAATATTGCGATGAACTCGGGCGGGGCGCATTGCCTGAAATATGGTGTGACAACAAACAACCTGATGGGTGTCACGATGGTGCTGATGGATGGCACCGTGGTCGAAATCGGCGGCGCGCATCTGGATGCGGGCGGGTTGGATCTTTTGGGGGTGATCTGCGGGTCCGAGGGGCAGCTTGGTGTTGTGACCGAAGCGACGCTGCGCATCCTGCGCAAGCCCGAGGGCGCGCGCCCCGTGCTGATGGGCTATGACAACTCGGAAACCGCGGGTCAGGTTGTCACCGACATCATC
>CAZOMZ010000135.1:0-5468 GCA_964581065.1 uncultured Loktanella sp.
ATCACGGCGGATGATTTAGCGGCCTGATGAAAGATCAGACCCGCGGTATCCGCTACCCCCATGCCAAGGCACCCGAAACGGGCGCCGCGATCGAAGTGGCCGATGGCATCCTCTGGATGCGTCTGCCACTGCCGATGGCGCTCGATCATGTGAATGTCTACGCGCTCGATGACGGCGACAGCTGGACGGTGATCGACACGGGCTTTGCCTCGAAGAAATCCAAAGGCATCTGGCAGGCGCTGCTTGACGGGCCACTTGCCGGCAAGCCTGTCGGTCGCGTGGTTGTGACGCATCACCACCCCGATCACGTGGGCCTTGCAGGCTGGTTCATGGAACAGGGCGCGTCACTGGCGATGCCCCGCACAGGCTGGCTGATGGCGCGGATGTTGACGCTCGATGTGCAGGAGGTTCCGGACGCGCAGGCGATTGCGTTCTACACCCGCGCAGGCATGGACCCCGAGGAACTCGCCCGCCGCAAGACCGAGCGCCCCTTCAACTTTGCCGACTGCGTGGCCCCGCTGCCTGTGGGCTATACCCGCCTGACCGAGGGCGCGACCATCGCCATGGGCGGCCGCACATGGGACATCCGCATGGGGAACGGCCATGCACCGGAACATGCGACGTTCTGGAGCCGTGACGACAATCTCGTCATTGGGGGAGACCAGCTCTTGCCGTCGATCAGCCCGAACCTTGGCGTCTATCCGACCGAACCCGAGGCCGATCCGGTGAAGGACTGGATTGCCTCGTGTGAATACTTCCGCGACTTCGCCGATGAAGACCAACTGATCCTGCCGGGCCACAAGCTGCCCTTTACCGGTCTGCAAACCCGCCTGCGGCAGTTGATCGAGAACCACGAGGGCGCATTGGCGCGGCTGCTGGATCACCTCTCCGAACCGCAGGCCGCGGGGGACTGCTTTCTGCCACTCTTCAAACGGACCATCGGTCAGGGCGAATACGGGTTGGCACTGGTCGAGGCCGTGGCGCATCTGAACAACCTGCATCAGGCAGGATTGGTCACTCGGTCACTTCGCGACGACGGGGCTTTCGTTTTCCAGCGGACCTGAGGGCATCACCCTCAGGCCGCCAGCACAGCCTGAAGTGGCACCATCTCGAACCCGCCCGCAGTCACTTTGCACAACGTATCCTGCGGCACCGATGTCCATCGCTGCGCCATCCCGCAGAGGGGCTCGGAGGCCACCGCACGTCCGCCGTGGTCCAGCGCTTCGGAGACATAAAGCGTCGGCGCAGGCCCGCTTGACGCATGGCGGAACCCGTAGAGCGTCTCGCCGTCAGAGAAAACGCAAGTCAGCTTGATCGGACCGTCATCGGTCGCAGCACCGATCTGCTCCAGCGTGGCCGAAAGCGCACGCAGCGGGTCAGTCTCAAGACCATTGGCCAAGAGCGTCAGAAAGATCATCTCGCTGTCCGTCGTCCCGCGCATCTGTTCAAACAGATCTTCAGGCAGAGCCGCCATCATCCGGCGGCGGATCGCCTTGAAGTGCGGAATCTGGCCGTTGTGGCAGAAAGACCAAGGGCCAAAGGCAAAGGGATGGCAGTTCACGCGCGTCGTCTCGCCCACCGTCGAGGCACGGATATGCGCGATGAACAGGGGCGACTGCACCATGCGGCAAAGGTTGATCAGGTTGTCATCGGCCCATGCCGGCAGCACATCGCGGTAAAGGCCCAGGGCCCCGCGATCATCATACCAGCTAATGCCAAAACCATCGCCGTTTACGGCCAGTTTTGCCTCGGTCGCATGCTGGCTTTGTTCAAGGAGCGAATGCACGGGACGGACAACGATATTTTCAAGCGGGATCGCGGGCCCCGTGTAAGCAGCAATACGGCACATATCAGTGGCGCGCGTCCATCTTCGCAACAAGGCGGCGCAAGATACGGCTCGCCGTGGTTTCACAGGCCGCCGGAATAATGGCATGCACAAGCGCTGCCAAGCCTGCCAGCGTCAGCCAGAACGCAAATGTCAGCGCAAAGCGCATGTGCTGGAAATAGGTTTCGTTCACCGTCGCAGGGTGGTCGAGGAAGACAGCAGAGATCAGGTTCTTGGACGTGGTGGTGTGGCTGGCGTCGGACATTGTTGGCTCCCTCTGTTTGGCGTTGCAGGGAAACTAGTCGAACAGCAGCGCGCAAACATCCCAAAGATGATTGCACACAGACAGATATGTGGGATATCATCCCATGAATGAGCGACACGATAGACAAGATAGACCGCGCTATCCTGAATGCGCTGCAAAAAGACGCCAGCCTCTCGGTCGATGAGGTCAGCGCCGCAGTGCACCTGTCACGCAACGCCTGCTGGCGGCGGATCAAGGCGCTTGAGGATCGTGGCGTGATCAAGGGGCGCGTTGCCCTGATTGACCCCGCCTCGGTCGGGGTTCCGCTGACCGTGATGGTCCTGATCCGCACCAACAAGCATGACGAGATGTGGATGAAAGACTTTCAATCCGCCCTGCAGGCTTTCCCCGAAGTGGTTGGCGCTTACCGGATGACGGGCGATCTCGACTATGTGCTGCGGGTGCGCGTGGCGGACGTGCCCGCCTATGATGCCTTTTACAAACGGCTGACCTCACGGATTTCTGTCTCGGATATCTCGGCCAGTTTCGTTATGGAGGAGATCAAGGAAACAACGGCGGTGCCCCTATGACGGAACGAATGGAAATCGACACATCGGCAGAACTGATGGAAAACGACGTGCTGCCGAAAACCCGCGAGGTCCACACCGACCCCAACGCGCAGCCCGTCAGCGGTCAGGTGATGCCCAAAGCGCTGTCCAAGGACGCCGGCAAGAAAAGCCCCGCTCAATGGGCCTACGAGCGCGTCATCCTCTACATCCAGAACTTCGAAAAGCAGCTCGACAACAATCACGAGGTCGGCATGGGGCTGGCCGGTGGCGGCACCGGAGTGATCCGGATCGAGGGTTTGGGCTTTTACGAACCCGATATCATCACCTTCTACGGCGTGAACGAGGCGGGCGCGAAAACACAGCTGATCCAGCATGTCACGCAGCTGAACGTGGCGCTGGTCGCCAGCCCCAAGCACATTGACCAGCCCGAACCGAACCGTATCGGCTTTCGTCTGGCCAAGGCGCTTGATGGCGATGAAGATGTGACGTCCTGACCCGTGACATCACCTTTTGAATCGTCTAATGGGGGTCAAACTTCGATGTTGAGGGAGCTTCATCATGGCTGAGCACAAGCAAGGCGAAATGGATATCACAGTTCAGGAAAAGACCTTTGAAGGGTTCATGAACATCGTGACCAAGACGACGATCGGAATCATCGTCTTTCTGGTGTTCCTTGCGCTCCTGACCCAATAAGTCATCTTGGACCGTCGCGCGTTCCTGATCGGCCTGCCGCTGGCCCTGTCGGCCTGTGGAGCACAAGAGGTCTGGGCCCCCGATGATGTGGTGTCCCGCGCGATCTACCGCGAACCCGGCCGGTCCTACCTGACGCTCTACACGATGAAGAACGTGGGCTCCGACAGCGGGGCCCATACCGCATTGCTGATCAACGCCAGCCAGCGGGTCATGTTCGACCCTGCGGGCAGCTGGAAACAGGCGGTCATGCCGGAACGCAACGATGTGCTCTTCGGGGTTACGCCGCGACTGGAACAGCTTTACGTCAGCTTTCACGCCCGCATCACCTACTATGTCATCGGTCAAACCGTCGAGGTCAGCCCCGAGGTCGCCGAACGGGCGTTGCAACTGGCCCTGATCTCTGGACCCGTGCCGCAGGCCAACTGCGCCCGTGTGACCTCGCGCATCCTGCGGCAATTGCCCGGCTTCGAAAGCATCCGTGTCGCTTGGGGGCCCAACAGCGTTGCCGAGGATTTCGGCAGACTGCCCGGCGTTGTCACCACCGAGTACCGCGAGGATGACGCCGACGACAAAACCCTCGCCGCGGCCGAGATCGCCGCCATGCTCAGAGGAGAGCCGTGATCCCCATCGCGGCATAGAGCGTCACGGCTCCACCCAGAATCGCCCAAAGCACGTTGCGGGTCCAGACACCGATCAGCACCGTTGCGACCGCTGCCAGCGCGCGCACCGGATCAAAGACCCCGCCGGTCGCCGCGGGCCAGATCACCAGAGGCGCAACCATGCCCGGCAGGACTGCCACTGGCGTGTAACGCAACAGGCGCAGCACAAAAGCCGGCATCGGCCGGTCCCCGATCAGTCCAAGAAACGAAAAGCGGATCAGAAATGTCCCGATCCCCATAATCACGATGATCGCCCAGATTTCAGCAGCCGAATAGGTCATGCCTTGCGCCTTTCCATCCAGACCTCAACCAGCGCGCCAGTCAGCATGGCCGACCCCGCCGCAATCAACAGACCGGTGCCCGCAGGCATGCCCACCAGCGCGATCCCGACGCTGGCCGAAACGGCTGCAGCACTGACATGCGCGAGCGATTTTAGCATCGGGGCAACCATCGCGAGAAACATGATCGGCATGATGAAATCGAGCGCCCAGGCCTCCGGAATGGCCTGACCGGCCAGAATGCCCACCAGCGTCATGCCAAACCAGAAAGGCGTGATCGGCGTGGCGACCCCGAGGAAATACTGCACACGTTCCGGCACTGTCATCTCGGGTCGCGCCTCGTAGCGCGCGATCGAGGTGATATAGGTCTGGTCGAAATTCAGATAGGCAATACAGGCCCGCTGCCACAGGGGTGCTGCCCCCAGATAGGGCACCAATGAGGCCGAATACATCGCCATGCGCAGGTTGACCGCCAGCGCCGCCAGAAGAACAAAGGCAATGCTCGCATTCTCGACCATCAACTGGATCGCAGCAAACTGCGCCGCGCCAGCAATCACAAGGATGGTAAAGCCCATCGCCTGCGCCAGCGTCAGCCCGGCATCCGTCGCAATCACGCCAAAAAGCGTGGCAAAGGGCACCGCCATAAGGATAAAGGGCGCACCGTCGCGAACCCCCGCCCAATAGGCGGATTTCGCAGGTCTTTTCGCGGTGGAAACCGTCATTGCTTTGCCCTAGCCTTGGGTGCGTTGCGACAGGGATTACGCCAGCGGACAGGGAAAGACAATTGGCCCGGATTGACGACACATCGGCCTATCTGATCGCGCCTGACCCGCAGGCCGCACGGCTGACCCGTGCCGTGCAGGGCACCGACCAGACCGGCGCCAGCGTCGATCTCAACGTGGTCGAGGAACGGCCCCTGACCATCTATCTCAACGCGCAGGAAATCGTCACGGCGATGACCATCGGGGATTATCCGCAGTATCTGGCGCTCGGGTTCCTGCGCAATCAGGGGATGCTGCGCCCCGATGACCGGATCACCGGTGTCGACTATGACGAGGAACTGGACACCGTCGTCGTGCGCACCGAAAGCCAGACCACCTATGAAGACAAGCTGAAGAAAAAGACCCGCACCAGCGGCTGCGCCGTGGGGACGGTCTTCGGTGACATGATGGAGGGGTTGGAGGGCGTCACGCTGCCTGC
>CAZOMZ010000136.1:0-5437 GCA_964581065.1 uncultured Loktanella sp.
CACGCGGTATGCCCAGCCTCGGCCAGCGCGCGGGATAACGTTTCCGTCTTGGCGCGGGTACCACAATAGACGATGCCAGACTGCCCCTTACGGGCGGCCGCGAAGCTCAGGACCTGCTGGCGCGGGCTGTCCTTGACGGCAAAGGCCAGATGGATGTTCGGGCGATCAAAGCCGCGCAGGAAAGTGGCAGGTTGCTGCCCGTCGAACAGCTTTTGAATGATCTCTTCGCGGGTTTCGGCATCTGCCGTGGCGGTGAAGGCCGCCAATGGCACATCCAGCGTCCGCCTCAGCTCGCCGATGCGCAGGTAGTCGGGGCGGAAATCATGGCCCCACTGGCTGACGCAATGGGCCTCGTCCACCGCGATCAGGCCGACACCCGCGCGGCGCAGCATGTTGACCGTCCCGCCAGAGGCAAGACGTTCAGGCGCCATGTAAAGCAGCTTGAGCGTGCCCGCCTCCAGCCCCGCCCAGACCGCATCAGTTTCTTCGGGCGTATTGCCTGAGGTCAGCGCACCAGCGGCGACACCTGCCTCGGTCAGTCCGCGCACCTGATCGCGCATGAGGGCAATCAGCGGCGAGATCACGACCGTGACGCCATCACGCAGCAGGGCGGGCAGCTGGAAACACAGGGATTTGCCGCCACCTGTCGGCATGATGGCAAGCGTATTCTCGCCACGTGTGACCGCTTCAACGATTTCCTGCTGACCGGGGCGGAAACCGTCAAAGCCGAAAACGTCACTCAGAAGTGTTGCGCTGGACACGGGAGAGGCCGACCCTGTTTTGGTTCTGTTTCTGCTCTTGGCGTGCACAATCCCATGACAGAGTCTGGTTAACAAGACACCAAGCGTGATCTGACGGCAGCATGCGTTGCCAAGCCAGCGATCTGCCCTTACTCCGACAAACAGAGGGGAGACCGCGTCATGGGTGAAATCATATTGGTCCGGCATGGGCAGGCGAATTCCGGTGCGACGGATGAGGAAAGCTATGACCGCCTCTCGGATCTGGGTCACCAGCAGGCGCGTTGGTTGGGGGATTATCTGCGTGACCGCGAAGGGCCCTTTGACAAGGTGATAGCAGGCAGCCTGCGCCGCCACCGCGAAACGGCGACCGGTATCGGCTACGTCGCGCCCGTGATCGACACGCGCCTGAATGAAATGGACTATTTCAACCTTGGTCAGGCACTGGAAGACGTCCACGGTATTCCCTTCCCCGGCCCTGACGAATTCGCCGCCCATGTCCCGCAGGTGATGGAGGCCTGGCACCGTGCCGAGATTAAAGGGGTCGAGACTTTTGCCTCGTTTGAAGACCGTGTGACTTCTGTGCTGCAAGAGGCGGCACAACCGGGTGTGCGGGTGCTTTGCATTACATCGGGCGGGGTGATCGGGATGATCATGCGGCATCTGCTGGACCTCGATCCACGCCGCATGGCGCATGTTCTGCTGCCGATCATGAATACTTCTGTGCACAGGGTGAGGGTGATCCCGCAGGGTCCGATCCTTGCGGGTTTCAACGCAATCCCGCATCTTGATGATCCGGACCGTGCCCACGCCCGCACCCATTATTGAACGCAAAGGAAACCCGATGCTGAAACTGCACTATGCGCCCAATACAATTTCGGTCGCTTCGGCGATTGTCCTTGAACATACCGGTCACGAGCACGAGCTGATCCCCGTCGATTTCAAATCGAACCAGCAGGGCAGCTACGACTATCTGCAACTGAACCCCAAAGGCCGCGTGCCGACGCTGGAAACCCCTGATGGTGTGCTGACCGAGACACCTGCCATCCTTGAATACATCGCCCCCGACTTGGTGCCCGAAGATGCCTTTCAGGCCGCCAAGATGCGTGAGCTGATGGCCTATCTCAACGGCACCATGCACCCGCACCATGCCCATAAACTGCGTGGCAGCCGATGGGCGAGCGCGGAAAGCAGCTTTGAGGATATGCGCCGGATGGTCCCGATCCGCATGGCGGAATGTGCGGCCCATCTTGAATCGATCGTGCCCAAGCTGCCTTTCGATGCGGGCGCATTGGAAGTCGTGTCGGACGCTTACCTTTACGTCGTCCTGACTTGGCTGAAAGGTGACGGCGTCACGCCCGAGCACTATCCGCAACTGATGGCGTTTCAGCACCGCATGAATACGCAACCGGCGGTGCAGGCGGTCTATGCCAAAGGGATGTTGTAATGGCGCATGTCTGGGTCCGTTCCGAAAGCCGCCCGCATGAAGAACGCGTTGGACTGACGCCGCAAGGGGCCGCCGCGTTGTTGGCATCGGGCTATCGGGTGACCGTTGAAGACAGCAGCCAGCGGATCATCCCGATTGCAGACTATGCCGCCGCAGGATGCGAGATCGCGCCCGAGTTTTCATGGGTCGATGCTCCTGCCGACGCGATCATCTTCGGCCTCAAGGAACTGCCCGACGACGGCACGCCACTGCGCCACCGCCACATCATGTTCGGCCATGCCTATAAGGGTCAGCCATCCGGCAAGGTATTGTTGGAGAGATTCAAGGCAGGTGGCGGGATGCTACTGGACCTCGAGTATCTGACCGACGATCAGGGGCGGCGCGTGGCAGCCTTTGGCTATTGGGCAGGCTATGCGGGGGCGGCGGTTGCC
This sequence comes from uncultured Loktanella sp., assembly GCA_964581065.1. Classification (GTDB taxonomy): domain Bacteria; phylum Pseudomonadota; class Alphaproteobacteria; order Rhodobacterales; family Rhodobacteraceae; genus Yoonia. Next base: position 2,616 of record CAZOMZ010000136.1, read on the forward strand.
CTGATGTGCTGGATCGCCCAGCAGAAGGGCGGGATTGCGGAGCCGGTCAATGCCTATCCCAGCGCCAACCACATGCTGATGGACCTGCAACAGGCATTGGTCAGTGCTGGAACACAGCGCCCAACAGCGCTGATCATTGGCGCGCTGGGCCGAGTTGGCACAGGTGCGGCGGACCTCTGTCAGGCGATGGGTGTGGCAACGACGAAATGGGATATGGCCGAAACCGCCTCGGGCGGGCCGTTCCCGCAGGTGCTGGCCCATGACATCTTCCTCAACTGCATCCTTGCCCGCCCCGGCACGCCGGTTTTCGTGCCTGCCAGCGCCAAGGCTGCGCAGAAGCAACTGACCGTCATCGGCGATATCGCCTGCGATCCCGACAGCGATTTCTCCCCGATCAAAGTCTACGACAGGACGACAACTTGGGACGCCCCCGCCTTGCGGGTTGCCGATAGCCCGCTGCTTGATGTCACGGCCATCGACAATCTGCCCTCGATGCTGCCTGCCGAGAGCAGTGCGGATTTTGCCGATCAATTGCTTCCCTATCTCAAGACGCTTAACGCGCTCGATCAGGGTGTCTGGGAAGGCGCACAGGACTGGTTCCGAAGGGCGACAAGCTGATGGGGTATATGGTCGAAGGCGTTTACCACGAAGGGGATGATGTTACCAAGACTCTGCCTTCCGGCGAGTGGGAGCGCAGCCGCAGCACGGTTCGTCACTGGATCGGGGACCAAGACTTTCCCGCTGACGCCTCCCGCTATCATCTCTATGTGGCATGGAATTGCCCTTGGGCGCATAGGACGCTGCTGACGCGGGCCGTGATGGGGTTGGACCAGATCACGGTCTCTTATGCCAAGCCGAACCGTGATGTGCAGGGCTGGATTTATGACGCGGAAGGGGAGTTCTCCGATCCGCTGTTGGGTGTCCGCGCCGTGCATGAGGTCTATAGCGCCGATCCCATGGGCTACACCGGTCGTCTGACAGTGCCTGTGCTGTGGGACAAGGTTGCGGGCCGTATGGTCAGCAATGAATCCGCCGATATCGTACGGATGCTCGGGCAGTCATTCGACGGGCCGGACCTTTACCCAGAGGCCCATCGGTCCGAGATCGACGATTGGAATACGTTGATCTACGACACGGTGAACAACGGGGTCTACAAGGCCGGTTTCGCATCGTCGCAGGACGCCTATGAGAAAGCCGCATGGCAGGTCTTTGAAACGCTCGATCGCATCGACGCGCATCTGGCGGACAACGCATGGCTGGCGGGTGATACGCTGACCGAGGCTGATATCCGCCTGTTCCCGACGCTGGCGCGCTTCGACGTGGCCTACCACTATGCTTTCCGCTGCAATCTGAAAAAGCTGTCGGACTACGCCCACCTCTGGCCCTACGCCAAACGCATCTACCACTTGCCGCGCGTGGCCGGGACTGTGCGCTTTGACATCTACAAGCGCGGCTATTTCAGTGCGAGCGAAAAACGGAACCCGCTGGGCATCATCCCGATCGGGCCACTGATCAACTGGGACTAGGCAGGACGGTAAAGCGCGTCTTCCTCTTCGGAAGAGTCAATCCCCAGCGCTTCCAATCCCGCTTCAAGGTGGTCTGCCAGATGTGGCGATCCCAGCAGGTATTCGGCGGTCGTCGTTGTGGCCTCGGATTCTGCTGTGCGGAGTGCTTCGGCAAGGTCGTCTGGTTCAAAACTGCCGCGCCCGATCCAGAAGACAGCCACAAGGCCGTATTGTTCGTCCTCGGTCAGTTGATCCACAAATCCGTAAAACTCGCCCTGCGCGCGGTCCAGTTCGCGCGCAAGGATGATCACTTCAGCGATCTTGTCGGCAGAGATTGGTAGCATTGGCGCATCCTCCTGCGCCCCAGTAGGCCGCAGAATCGCGCGATGTGCTTTGATCTAGCGCAAGCTACTTCGCCCCGAACAGGCGGTAGTACATCCAGTCGGGCATGAACTGCGACAGGCGGAATACCCATGAGAAGACGGTCGGGAAGCTCTTTTTGAAGTGGTCGGTGTTCATGTGGTCGAAGACCTCTTTCGCCGCGTCCTCGGGGGACATGATGAACGGCATGTTGAAGTCGTTCTTGTCAGTCAGGCGGGTCTTGATGAAACCGGGGTTGATCAGCTGTACGTCGATGGGTGTTGTGCGCAGGTCAGCCTGCATGGACTCTGCCAGCGACATCATCCCTGCCTTGGACGAGCAATAGCCGATTGCCCCCGGCAGCCCGCGGAAACCGGACAGCGACCCCACCAGCACGATATGCCCGCGGTTCTTGGCAACCATGTCCTTGATGACCGAGCCAACGACGCGGGATGCACCGAGGAAGTTCACCTCGCCCATCATATCGGCCTTTTCGTTGTCCCATTCCTGCGCCTTCATCGGCCAGTAGACACCGGCCAGATAAACGACACCGTCGAGCGCGCCTGCTTCCTTGGCTGCGGCTTCAACTGCTGCCCGATCGGCCACGTCGACTGCAATGTAAGAAGCCTTGCCAGGCAGCTCTTCCACTAACTCCTTCAGACGATCTTCATTGCGTGCAGAGACAATCACCTCGGCCCCCGCACGGGACATCGCAAAGGCCACCTCGCGCCCCAGCCCCTCGCTTGCGCCAACAAGCCAGTAGCGTTTTCCTTGCCAGTCTCTCACGTTATTCTCCTGCGTAGGCCTTGTCTTTGGGGCGCATGGTTGCGACCAGCTCGGCCACTTTGATCCCGAATTTGCGGAACTGGCTGCGGTTCATGATTGATCCGTTGGACATCAGATACATCCAGTCGGTCACGTCGAGCGCGTGGCCCCCGGCCTCTTCGGTCAGTTTGA
>CAZOMZ010000137.1:0-5372 GCA_964581065.1 uncultured Loktanella sp.
CCTTCGATGTCAACGAAGTGCTCTACCGCTGAGCTAATCGTCCGTGTCGTCTGCGTTTCAAGCGCCCTATAACGAAATAGGACGCGGTGTGATCCGCGTCAGTCGTGCGGTCTATAAAAGGAGTCGTCAGAGGGATCAAGGGCTTTTGGAAATTTCCAAAAACGGTCTATCTTTGGATCAAAGGGAACCGACAAAGTGCTGCAATCCGCCTTTCATCTTGCTCTGCCAGAGACACGCCGGACAAGCGTTGTCTTTGCGTCGCCGCATAGTGGTCGCGATTACCCGCGGGCATTCCTGCGGCAGGCCGTGCTGGATGACCAGCAGATCCGGTCGTCCGAGGATGCTTTTGTCGATCTGCTGTTTGACTGCGTGCCGCGCCATGGTGCGCCTTTGCTGACGGCAAATGCACCGCGTTCCTATCTCGATCTGAACCGCGGACCCGATGAGCTTGATGCCGCCCTGATCGAAGGCGTGCGCCGCAATCCCCATAATCCCCGTATCGCAAGCGGCCTTGGTGTCATTCCACGGGTTGTTGCCAATGGTCGCCAGATCTACCGCGGCAAGATTTCGCTGGAAGACGCACATGAAAGGATCGCCCGCTACTGGCGGCCTTACCATGACCAGTTGCAGACCCTGTTGGACGAAAGCCGCAACCATTTCGGCGAGGCGATTCTGATCGACTGCCATTCCATGCCGAATGAGGCCGTCGAAAACGTCGGCCCTCCGGGCAGCCCGCGCCCTGATATCGTGCTTGGCGACCGCTTCGGTGCCACCGCGTCTGGGGATATTGTTGAACGGGTCGAGGCCGCCTTTGCCGCTGCAGGGCTGCGCGTCGCCCGAAACATGCCTTTTGCCGGCGCCTTCATCACACAGCACTACGGACGCCCCTCGCGGCGTCAGCACGCGGTCCAGATCGAAATGAACCGCGCGCTTTACATGGACGAAGCGCGGCTGGAGCCCAACGCCAATTTCGATGCGCTCAAGTCGCTGCTGGAAGGCGTCGTCGCCGAGATCGTCGAGATCGGCGCTGCCAAATCGGACCGTCTTGCCGCCGAATAGACTATCCCGTCGCCATTTCCGATGACAGGAACGCCTCCGGGTCGTCTACTTCTATTAGCCGTTTGCGTTCGATCTGCCAGAAACGGTTGCCGACGTTGCGCAGGAAACTGCGGTCGTGGCTGACAAGCAGACAGGTCGCGCCATGGGCCCGCAATTCGTCCTCCAGCATTTCCTGCCCTTCGATGTCGAGATGGTTCGTTGGTTCGTCGAGCAGATAGAAGTTCGGCTGTGCCAGTCGCAGGATCAGCATCGCCAGCCGCGCCTTTTGGCCGCCTGAGAGTGACCCGATCTTCGTGTCCTGCATCTGGATGTTCACGCCAGCACCCGCCAGCAGCCCGCGCGCCCTCTGGTCACCCACATCGAACTGACCCGCGACGGCCTGCATTGGGGTGTCGGAATCGCTCAGTTGGCTCAGATGCTGATCGGAATAGCCCATGGCGACAGTCGGGGCGGATTTGATTTCTGACGGTTCACCCTGCACCGCCGCAGCGATGCGGCGGATCAGTTGCGTCTTGCCTGTGCCATTCGTGCCCAGCAGCACGATCCGGTCGCCCTGCGCGATCCATTTCTTGCCCGTGTTATAGAGCAACCGTTCGTCAGGCGTGGTCACGTCAATCTCGTCCAGCGTGATCAGCGCCTTGGCATGGGTGCCGCTATTGGTCAGCTTGATATCGCCCGCGCTGCGTTCCTGATGCGCTGGGCGGGCGGCGGCTTCGATCTTGGCGGCGCGTTCGCTTAGTTGTTTGGTCTTGTTCACCAAGAGGTCCGAACCCGAGTTGATGCCGATGTTCTTGAGCTTTGCCGCCTGTTTGCGCAATTGCTGCGCTTTGTTGAGGTCATTGGCAAAGCGGCGTTCGTCAGCGGCGTCGGCTTCGTCCAAGGCCAGACGGGCATGGGAAAACGGGACTTGAAACACCCGAGACCGTTCGGCCCGTAGAAAGAGCGTCCGGTTTGTCGTCGCATCCAGAAAGGCGCGGTCGTGGCTTGTCATGATGACAGGCACATCACGGGGCAGACGGCCCAACCAGTCTTGGAGCAATCCGATCCGGTGCAGGTCCAGATGGTTTGTCGGTTCGTCCAGCAGCAGAAGGTCCGGTTCCACCACCCATGCCGCCGCCAGAAGGGCCGTGCGCTGCCAGCCTCCGCTAAGTTCCCGCAGGGGCTTGTGTTGCAGATCATAGGGCACCGACAGATCGTCCAGCACCACATCCACGCGCCAACTTTCGTAGTCGGCCTGATCGGGGGGCAGGGCGGCCAGAACCAAGGCGTGAAGGGTCAGGTCCAGCGCGCCGTCCGGCACATACTGCTGGACGTAGCCCACACGCAGACCGCGTGCGCGTGTGATCTCGCCAGTGGTCTGCTCCATCTCGCCTGCGATACAGGCCAGAAGCGTGGTCTTGCCGCGCCCGTTGGCCGCAACAAGGCCGATGCGGTCGCCTTTGGAGACTGTCAGGTCAAGGTCGGTGAAAAGCGGGTCGCCCAGCGTGATGCCGAGGTCTTTGATATTGAGAATGGTCATGGTGGTCTTTGCTCAAACGAAAAAAGGGGCCGCGGCGCGGCTTTGGGCAGACCGATGGGATGTGATGTTCCCTGATCAGCCCTGCAAACGGATTTGCAGGGCTTGGCGGGGACCATGCTGAAGTCGGCGGATGATACGCATGTTCAGCACTGCCCTCCTGTTTTTTGATGTGACCTTTTTATCGGACGGTAGGGCGGAGCCGCCCGTCCGGTCAAGCCCCCGTTGTCCGGCGGGACCGCAGGATGATGACCACGAAGAGCACCATACTCGCCAATGTCAGGACCGAACCGATCTGCGCAAGGATCGGGTTTTCGGAGCTGATGGCAACAGCGATCCCCGGGGCAAGGATGACCACGGCCAGCAGATGCAGGCCATAGTGAAGTCGGGCTAGCCCACTTTCGGCTGCTGCGGGCGACAGCGCATAGAAAGCGCCATAGACGGACATCAGGACAAATCCGATCAGATTCAGGTGTCCATGTGCGGGTGAAAGCGTGTGATCATGGGTTGCAGACATCTGGATGCCCCAGACCATCCCGATCAGGGCAAAGATGGCGGCAGTCAGAAAGAATGTGGATGCAAGTCTTGGCATGTTACCTCTCCCTATTCGCTGCCATCGAGTGGTGGGCCAGTGAAAGCCAGATGATAGCGTTCGGCGATTTCGACAATCTGCGGCATGTCCTCGGGGATGCGATATTGCCCCGCGGCCATTTCTTCAAAGAAGCCCTCGAAACCGCCGGGTGTCAGGATTACAAGGTGCCGCGATGGCACATCACTTGAGACGCGGAAAGTGTGTTCTTTCCCGCGTGGGACAAACATTGTCCCGCCTGGGCCGATGTTGACGACTTCGCCTTCCATCCAGAAGGTGACATCCCCGCTCAGGACAAAGAAAGTCTCGTCCGCATCATGGTGGATATGGCGGGGTGGGCCGGAATGCGGGGGCGAGACACTGTCAACGATGCTGACAGCACCGCCGGTCGCCTGCGATGCAAGGCTGGTTTTGTAGCGGGTGCCCCGCCATTCGATGAACTCATCGAACTTTGCTTCAGTATTCATCGTTTCCTCCAATGCTCTGTGTGGAAACGAAAGCGCTTTCGTAAGGGCAGATTACCGTTTGACAGGTTAGTTGTTAAATTGCTTGTTTGGATAAGAGGTATTTGTCGGGTGAATTTTAGAAACTTCGATCTCAACCTGTTGCGGGTATTGGATGCGCTCTTGCTGGAGCACTCGACAGTCCGGGCTGGGCAGCGCATCGGCCTCTCTCAACCGGCTGTGTCAGCGGCTTTGCGGCGCCTGCGAGAGGCGACCGGCGACCAATTGCTGGTGCGGTCTGGTCAGGGCATGATTCCGACCGACTATGCCTTGGAAATCGAATTGCCCTTGCGGTTGTTTCTGGGGGATATCGAAACGCTTTTGTCAGCCCACCACCATTTCGACCCAGTAGAGGCGGAGTTTGCCTTCAAGATTGCTGGCAGCGATTTCTATGGGGAACATATGATGCCTCCACTGGTCCAGCGGTTGCAGGTCGAGGCGCCGAACGTGAAAGTGCAGTTGGTCGATCTGGTGGCTGACAGTCACCTTGCATCGCTGCAGCAGTATTCCGTCGACATGGCAATGGTCCCACCCACGCCAAGGCCCGATTGGGTCGATGGGCGGCCCGTGTTTCACTCCGACTTCGCGGTGATCGCCCGTAAGGGGAATCCGCGCATTGCCCATGCGGGCCTTCTGTCCGGGCAAAAAGTGCCGATGGATTTGTTTTGTGATCTGGGCCACGTCCTCTATTCTCCACAGGGCAATCTGAAGGCCATGGGCGATGCCGCACTAGAGCGTGTGGGGCGCCAGCGGCGCGTTGTCATGACAGTGCCGACGTTCTCTGCTGTCTGGCGCAATGTCTTGCAAACCGACTTGATCGCCATTCTCCCAGAGCAACTGGCGCATCGGGTTGCCGATGAAGTCGGCCTGAACGTGTTCTGGCCGCCCGTCCCTGTTGATCGCGTGCAGATCAGTATGATTTGGCACAAGCGTTTTACGGGCAGCCCCGCACATCGCTGGATGCGTGATCTGGTCGCCGAGGTGATGCTTCCTCTTAACGAAGGTTATCCGCCACTTGTCTCCGACTAGCGCAGCGCGCGTCCTTTGATGATCGCATCCTTTCCAAACCTCGCGCGGATCCTGTCGGCGGCTTTTTCGGCCGCGGCGCGTTTGCCCGCATCGGGGTCCAGCAGGTCGCCTTCGCGGTCGGCGTCGCTGTCGGATGTGATCTCGGACAGGCCGACGCCCAGCAACCGGAAGGGTCCGCGATGGCTGACCTGATCGAATAGCCCGCGCGCTGTCCGGTAGATCGTGTCGGCGATCTGGGTGGGGTGGTGCAGGCTTTGCCGTTTCGAGATCAGCTTGAAATCGCGGGTCTTGAGCTTGAGTTGCACGACCCGCCCCGCCTTGTCCTTTGCCTTGGCCCGCGCGCTGACCTTTTCAGCCATGCGCCACAGGTGCCCGTCAAGGATGTCGATATCGCTCGTGTCCTCGTTGAATGTGGTTTCGTTCGAGAGCGTCTTGACTGGCGTATGGGATGAAATGCGCCGCCCGTCCTCGCCCCGTGCCAGACTGTAGAGCCGCTCGCCCATGCCGCCGAAGCGGTCGTGCAGGTCGCGTCTGTCCCACCGCAGAAGATCGTCAAAGGTCCGGATGCCTGCGGCCTCGAGGCTGGCCTGCGCGGCGGGGCCGATCCCCCAGATCAGGCGGACGGACTTGGGGCGCAGGAAGATAGTCGTTTCCTCTTTCCCAATGATCGAAAACC
>CAZOMZ010000138.1:0-5358 GCA_964581065.1 uncultured Loktanella sp.
AGCCATATCACTTTCATCGTGTCCGACCTCGACCGCATGGAAGAGGTGCTGACGACTGTTCTTGATGCCCGCAAGATCTACGACAGCGGCGATGATACCTTTTCGCTCTCGCAAGAGCGGTTCTTTGATATCGGTGGCGTCTGGGTGGCAACCATGAAGGGCGAAAACCTTTTGGCCCGGACCTACAATCATGTGGCCTTCCAGATCGACGATGCGGACTACGATGACAGGTTGGCGCGGATCAGGGCGCTGGGGCTGGACGTTCGCGAAGGTCGCGCAAGGGTGTCCGGTGAGGGCCGGTCGATCTATTTTCACGACCACGACAACCATCTTTTCGAACTGCACAGCGGCACGCTGGACGAACGCCTTGCCCGCTATGCGCAAGGGCGGGTTGACCCCGCAGGCGGCACTGACTAGCAAGCGTCCATTCTGGGACAGGGCAAGACGATGGCACGCAAACGCAAAGGGCGCGATATTTCAGGGTGGCTGGTGGTCGACAAGCCAGCGGGCGTGACCTCGACCACCGTTGTGGGCAAAGTCCGCTGGGCACTGGATGCCAAGAAGGCGGGTCATGCAGGCACGCTGGACCCCGAGGCGACAGGCGTGCTGGCGGTGGCACTGGGCGAGGCGACCAAAACCGTGCCTTACATCACCGATGCACTGAAGGCCTACGAATTTACCGTGCGTTTGGGCCAGTCGACAAATACCGACGACGCCGAAGGTGAAGTGATTGCAACCACGGACCTGCGTCCGACGGATGATGAAATCAAAGATGCCCTTGGTGCCTTCATCGGCGACATCATGCAGGTCCCGCCGCAATTCTCTGCCGTGAAGGTGGATGGCCAGCGCGCTTACAAAAAGGCCCGCGACGGCGAGGAAATGGACCTCGCCGCCCGCCCGCTCTGGGTTGAGGAATTGTTGTTGATCGACCGTCCTGATCCTGACCACGTTGTGCTTGAGATGACCTGCGGCAAGGGCGGCTACGTCCGATCGATTGCGCGCGATCTGGGCGAGGCGCTGGGCTGCAAAGCGCACGTCAAATCGCTCCGCCGCATCTGGTCCGGCCCCTTTCAGGCCGAAGACGGGATATCCTTGGATCAGATCGACGCACTGGCCCGCACGCCCGAACTGGACGCACAAGTGCAACCGCTCGAGGTTGGCCTTGCCGATCTGACAGAGGTGCGCTGCCTTGCCGAAAGCGTCGCGCGGCTGCGCAATGGCAACCCTGCCTCGGTCATTGCCAGCGACGTGGAATTTGGCGAAGAGGTCTGGGCCTCATATGAGGGCATGGCGATCGCCGTCGGCATTTACAAGGGTGGCGAACTGCACCCGACCCGTGTCTTTGTCGATCACGGCGCGTGATCATCCGCACCCATATCAAAGACGACGCCCCTTCGACGGCGGTCTATTCTGATTGCGAAAGATACCGCTACGCCCTGACCCGCACTTGGGACGCAGGGGGCAAACGTGTGTTGTTCGTTATGCTGAACCCCTCCAAGGCGACAGAGGTGCAGAACGATCCTACGGTCGAGCGCTGCGAGCGCCGGGCGCGCGCATTGGGATTCGGGGCGTTTCGGGTGACCAACATCTTTGCATGGCGCGAAACTGATCCCCGGAAGATGCGCAAGGCGCGCGACCCCGTTGGCCCGCAAAACGACGCACAAATCCTCGATGGCGTCGCGTGGGCCGATCAGGTCATCGCTGCTTGGGGCACGCATGGCGCATATCTGGACCGCGGCCCCGAGGTTGCCCGTTTGTTACGCGCAACAGGCATTGCGCTCTTTCACCTTGGCCTCAGCAAGGACGGACACCCCAAACACCCGCTCTACATCAGCTATGCCGAGCAGCCTGCCTTGTGGACTGAACCCCCAGCCTAGACGTTAACCATTTGGTCAGAATTTGCCTCCGTTGAGCGGGCATGGCTGCTATTTTGGTGACAGAGGGTCGGGGGCGACTCGAAATCACAGGTGACATCATGCTCGCAATCCTTGGATTGGTGGGGGCTGCCGTTGCGGCCTTCATGTTCATCGATACAAGCGAAGACGAAGATACGTCCGCGACACAGAGCGACAGCGAAGGCAGTGTGCCAGCCGTGAAGGTCACGCCCCTTGTCGAGATGTTGCCGCCAAGCGACGCGGATACCGTTATCTTTTCCGGAGATGCCGATGATACCGTCGTCACCGGCGCGGGCAACGACCACCTTGACGGTGAGGATGGCGACGACAGGCTGGTTTCGGGCGCAGGGAACGATACGCTGGAAGGCGGGCGCGGCAACGACGTTCTGGAAGGTGGTGCGGGCGACGACCAGCTGAACGGCCATGTCGGCGATGATATTTTGCTGGGTGGCGCGGGCAACGACGCACTGAATGGCGGTGGCGGCGCGGATCATCTGGACGGCAGCGATGGCGACGACTGGTTGCTTGGCTCGCTTGGCGATGATGTGCTTGTCGGAGGTGCGGGGGCCGACACGCTGCATGGCGGTCAGGGTGACGATCTTCTTTACGACCGTGGTGACATGGACCGCGACTATATCAACGGCGGTGCGGGGAACGACACGCTGACGGGCGATCAGGGTGATCTGCTGAATGGTGGTCCCGGGGCGGATGTATTTGCCCTTGCACGGGCAAATGGCGTGGCCATCGAAGATTTTGAACCGGCGGAAGACACCATCGAGATCACCTACGAAGGGCCACCGCCGCAATTGGCCACGGTCAGGTCCGAAGCAGGCCTGACGCTTCTGGCCGACGGCGAGGTCATCGCCATCTTCGAGAACCTCGACCATCTCGATCTGGATCAGGTGATGCTGGTCGCCGCATAAGAAAACCCCTTTTCTTTTTGCGGGAATCCCCCTAAACGCACGCATCCGCGCTTGGCATGTTCAGGCCGGACCCTCCACGGGCCTTTCTGGACGACATCCCGGATCGCGCCATTAACCCTCAGATTTGAAGGAGACCCCGATGTCGATTACTGCTGAAGAAAAAGCACGCATCATGAAGGAATTCGCGACCAAGGAAGGCGACACCGGTTCGCCAGAGGTTCAGGTCGCCATCCTGTCCAGCCGCATCGCGACGCTGACAGAGCACTTCAAGACGCATAAGAAAGACAACCACGGCCGCCGTGGTCTGCTCAAGATGGTTGCTCAGCGCCGCAAGCTTCTGGACTACACCAAAGCCAAGGACGAAGCCCGCTATCAGTCGCTGATCGAAAAGCTGGGCCTGCGCCGCTAAGCAAGCCCCTTGCAATCAGCAAGCAATCAACGCCCGCCAGAGATGGTGGGCGTTTTTGTTTGTCGCGTTGCACGTCTGACTGCTCTGCGTGATAGTCCGCCTATTCAACCAAGTGGACAGGCCCATGAGTTTCCTGAAAACCGCCACCTACTCTGCCAAAGATCTGCCACAAGCGGATGATGTCATGGGGCGTCTGCGCCGTGGTGATCTTGGGGCGATCATTGTCCGTGATGTCTATCCGAAAGCCGCGCTTGCAAAGCTGCCCGAGCTGCTTGCCGCGAATGAACCGGACTTTGTCAAAACGACCTTCCCGCCTGCCTTTTGCGCCTACTTCTACGGCATCAACCTGAACCTCGCCGAACCGGATATGGATGCCTATTTTGCCGCCGAGCCGGACTTTCGCGCCAAACTGGCCCAGCTTGATCTGGGGGGTGCTCCGCTTGAGGACAAGGTCTCAGAGATCCTTAGCCGGCTGGACGAAGACCGGCCCTATCGGGCGGCGCCCGGTCCTGAGGCGGACGACAGGCATTTCTTTACGACGCTTCGCGCACATCTGACAGGCGGCTATATTCCTGCGCATTTTGACAATGAAGCAGCCTTGCGACCGACATACCGCTATGTTTCCGAGGCCTGCGAACCGGACATCTATTCCTTTGTTCTTTGCATCGATCAGGCCGAGGCCGGAGGTGCGTTGGACGTCTACAACCTTACTTCTGCGGAAGATGCCGCATCGTTTCGCAACCGCGACGGAGGCAAGAAGAAGGATCTGAGCGAGGTCGAGAAAGTGTCGATCCGGCTGGCGCCGGGTGAAATGGTCATTCTCCACTCCAGCCGCTACCTCCACGGGGTGAGCAAGGTCGAAGGGGACCGCACCCGCTGGACCGTCTGTAGTTTCATGGCCATGACCAAGGACGGCGCGCAGGTTTACTGCTGGGGATGACCATGTCCGGGCTCGACTATATCCCCGGACTGATCGCCGCCTATGAGGCGGGTTTTGCAACCGATCATGTGCATCTGGGCTACTGGCCTGAGGGCCGCGATCTTGACTGGGCAGCCGCGCAAGACGCGATGACGCAGCTTCATCTTGCGCTGCTTGACCCAAGCGAAGGGCAAAGCGTCGTCGACATCGGGTGTGGACTTGGCAGCAGTTTGCGGGTTTTGGATGGGATGCTGCAGGACAGCCTTCTGACCGGCGTCAATATCGACGGACGCCAGCTTGCCATTTGTGCGCGGCTGGCTTCGCAGAAGAACAACACATTCGATTGGGTCGAGGCCGATGCCACCGCGACAGGCCTGCCTGCCGAGACCTTCGACCGTGCGCTTTCGCTCGAGGCCATGTTTCACTTTCCGTCGCGGGCGGCGTTCTTTGCCGAGATGCACCGCATCCTGCGCCCCGGTGGCCTTCTGGTTTGCAGCGACATCCTCTTTGCGAAGCCCGAGAACGATGACGAAGCGGCTTGGCTGGAACTGGTTGTCAGAGGCTACGCACCCTGGCCGGACCCGATCACAGATCAGGCGCAGGTTTCAACGCTGGCGCAGGACGCTGGGCTTGTTGTGCTTTCGACACAAGACATCACCGACGCGACCACGCCGACATGGGCCCAGATCGTGTCATCCAAAGATGGGCCACTTTCCAGCCCGCAAGCCGCGATGAAAGCCCTGCATCATGCAGGCCGGCTGCAATATGTGGTGAGCGTGCTGCAAAAGCCGCGCGGTTAAGCCGCAAACAACTACCACTTCCCAAATCCCTGCAAACGCGATATGGCCCGCGCATCTTGAAAGAAGCGGCGCCCGCATCCCAGCGCCTAAGCAAGATACCGGGATGAGGGGGAATACGCCCCCTACGTAAAAGGCCGAACGCGGCCAACTAGGAAAACATGATGTTTAATGAAGTGAAGAAATCAATTCAGTGGGGCGAAGAAAAGCTGACACTGGAAACGGGCAAGGTCGCCCGCCAAGCCGATGGCACCGTCATCGCAACTCTGGGCGAAACATCTGTCATGGCAAACGTGACATTCGCCAAGCAACAAAAGCCGGGTCAGGACTTCTTTCCGCTGACCGTCCACTACCAAGAGAAATACTACGCTGCCGGTAAAGTCCCCGTCGCCTACATCAAGCGCGAGGCCCGTCC
>CAZOMZ010000139.1:0-5355 GCA_964581065.1 uncultured Loktanella sp.
TCAGACCGACCAGCAGGTTCACCACCGCAAATGTTGTCACCATGATGAAGGGCACAAAGAAGGCCCAGGCGTAGGGGTAGATCTCCATCACGGGGCGCACGATCCCCATCGACCAGCTTTCCAGCGTCATGATCTGGAAGAGCGAATAGCCTGACCGCCCCAGCGTGCCGAACCATTCGGGGAAGGCATCGCCGAAAAGCTTGGTCGCCATGACCGCACCGATGTAGAAAACAATCCCCATCAGCAGGAAGACCGACCCCATGCCGGGCAGGGCGGTCACAAAGCCTTCGACCACACGGCGTAGCGAAGGCACAACCGAGATCACCCGCAGCACGCGCAGGATGCGCAGCGCCCGCAGGACCGACAGGCCGCCGTTACCGGGGATCAGCGAGACACCGACGATCACGAAATCAAAGATGTTCCAGCCCGACCGGAAGAACCGTCCGCCATAGGCAAAAAGCTTGAGCAGCAGTTCGACCACAAAGATCGCAAGGCAGATGCGGTCCAGCATCACGATCACATTGCCTGCCGCTGACATAAGGCTGTCAGAGGTTTCCATCCCGAGGATGATCGCGTTGAAGACGATCACCACGACAATGAAATTGCGCACGCGGGCTGTTTCGAGAAAAGCGGTGGTTTTCTGGCGGAGTGTCATATGAAAGCCTTGGTCCTGATCGGCTTTCATATGGAGCGGATCACGTCCAGCGACAAGCATTGACCGCGACGTTGGGTTTCGCTGGACCAGTTTGTGCAATCTTTTGCATAGTCTGCCCAGAAAGTGAGCCAGTCATGACCCTCTCTCCGCGTTTGATCTTTCGCTGGATCGCCTTCCTGCTGGCCGCTGGCTATTGCCTGCGCACCTTGATTTTCGGCGGTTGGGAGGATTTCGGCGGCCCGTTCCGTTTTCTCACCGTCTGGGCGCTGTTCTTTTCATTCTTTTCCTTCAGCCGAATGCTGGCCATCGAAGAAGGCCGCAGCGAAAAGCGTTGGGACGGGTTTGTCTGTATGACGGCTGTGCTGAACACGATGGTCGTGTTTCTTTACTGGCGTCTCTACTTTGCTGACCCGACCTCGGTCACAAGCGATGGCCAGCTTGGCGCATGGCATCTGGAGCTCTATATGCATCTGGTCGGCCCGCTTTTGCAGGTAATAGACACGATATTCATCCATCGCAGTTATCGCAGGCTCTTGCCGGCGCTGGGTTGGCTATTTGGCGCCATCACGGCGTTTCTGGGCCTGTCCGAGCTGGTGTTCCAGCGCCTCAACACGACCCCATCTGGCACGGTGACCAGCGGGCTGCCCTATCCCTTCCTGAACAATCTGGAATTCGCCGACCGTGCGGTGTTTTACGCCACCAACTTCGTGACGGCAGTTGTGCTGTTGTTGGTCTATGCCACGATCGCCTGGGGTTTCAGGCGCCTATTTCCTGTGCCAGCAGCGCCCTGAGACCTGATTTGTAATCGGGATAGAGCAGCTCTACGCCCAATTCGTCCTTGATGCGGTCGTTCCGCACTTTCTTGCTTTCGGCATAGAAACTGCGGGCCATCGGGGTCATCTCGGCGGTCTCGAAGTCCTCGGCTGGCGGGACAGGCAGGCCGAGCAGTTCGGCGGCATAGGCGATTACGTCCTCGGGCGGGGCAGGGTCATTGTCGCAGACATTGTAGGCTGCACCGGGGTTCGGGCGGTTGATCGAGGCTGCCAGCACGCGGGCGATATCGGCAACATGGGTGCGGCTGAAGACCTGTCCTTGTTTGATGATCCGCCGCGCTGTCCCGTTCCGGACTTTGGCGAAAGGACCGCGACCTGGCCCGTAGATACCCGCCAGACGGAAAACATGCAGCGGCAGATCTGGGATCGCGGCCCATGCGGCCTCTGCCTCGACGCGGGCGATGCCGCGTTTGGTGGCGGGGGTCAGCGGTGTGTTTTCGTCGACCCAATCGCCTTGGTGATCACCATAGACGCCTGTGGTCGACAGATAGCCGACCCATGCGAATTGACCGGCCCGCTTGGCGATCTCGTCACGCAATTCGGCCAGCACGGGGTCGCCGTTTTCATCAGGTGCGGCAGAGATCAGGAGATGTGTTGCGGCATTCAGCGCCGGGACCATATCGGCGCCGGGCCAGATGCGTGGCTCGACCCCTTCGTTCATCAGGCGCGGTGCCTTGTCCTCGGACCGTGTTGTGCCGATGACGCGCCAGTCCTGTGGCAGCAGGATGCGCGCCAGCGCGCGCGCCGAGTAGCCGTGTCCGAATGAGAGAAGGGTTTTTGTCATGGCCACTGTCGTGCACGAGGACTTGTGAAAGCGCAAGCCTGTGCTAGCGTTTTGAGATGGCGAAGATACCAGACGTTGATTCCGCATATGCGATGGCGTCACCGGATGAGATCAAAGAGCTCTACCGGTTGTGGTCGCACAGCTATGACGTGGCCTTTGGCGAGGCGCAGGGCTATCAGCTGCCGCGCGAGGTGGCCGCGGCATTTGTCGCCGCCGGCGGCACCGGACCTGTGTTGGACGTGGGTGCAGGCACAGGGCTTGTGGGCGAAATCCTGCATGTGATGAACACCGCACCCGTCGACGGGATCGATCTATCGCGCGAGATGCTCGATGTCGCGATGATGAAGGGGCACTACCGCACACTGACGGCCTGCGATGTGACACAGCCGCTTGAATTGATGGATGCGCCTTATCAGGGCGTCGTTAGCGCGGGGACGTTCACGCTGGGCCATGTTGGCCCCGAGGCCCTACAGCATCTTTTGGCCGTGGCCGCACCGGAGGCGGTCTTTGTGATTTCGGTGAACGCGGCGCATTATGTCTCGGCAGGGTTCGAAGCGGCATTTGAAGACCTCGGGACGGCGATCACCGATCTGCAATTCCGTGATGTGCGTATCTACGACGACCGCGCCGATGAGAAGCACCGCAATGATGTCGCGCGACTGGTCGTGTTCAAAAAGGCCTGACGGGAATACATCTGCGATTTTCCCCTTTCCTGAACCGTGAGCATCAGACGACACTCTCCAGGTTAACTAGGAGCATTGTTGTCATGAGTAACCCGGCCTTCATCGCAGATCGTCTGAGCGCGCAGGAAAAGACTGCCCTTCGCGCAATCTACTATCGCCAGAGCAAGAAACCGCAGCCCGACCCTTGTGCATTGCCGGTCTTGATCAGAGAGCGGCTCGTTGACGCAAGTGGAACAGATCTATCCCTTGCCATCACCCAACTGGGGCGTGAAGTGATCATCGCCATCAGAAGCTCTGTCGACACCCGTAAGGGGTGCTAGCAGGCGTAATCTGAACCTTCACCGTCCAGAATTGCCTTAAGCTCGGCCAGATGCCGGATGTCCTGTTCGGGGTATTCCTCTAGCTCGCGCGCGGTCTTTTCGGCGATATCGTCGGGCAGGACACGCAGTTCGCGGCCTGTCTGCAACGCGCGGATATAGGTCTCGGCCGCGCGTTCGAAGTAATACATCCGGTTGAAGGTCTCGGCCACGGTCTCGCCAATGACCAGCACGCCGTGGTTGCCCATGATCATGACGCGTTTCTTGGGATCGTCGAACAGGGACGCGCAGCGCTCACCCTCTTCTTCAAAGGCGAGCCCGCCGTAGTTCTCGTCGATGACATAGCGGTTGAAGAACGTCGCACAGTTCTGGTCGATGGGCAGCAGGCGGCTGTCCTTGAGCGAGGCCAGAACGGTTGCGTGGATCGAATGGACGTGCATGGCGCAACGGGCGTGCGGCACATGGCGGTGGATGCCGCCGTGCAGACCCCATGCGGTCGGGTCGGGTGCGTTGGGGCCGGTCAGCGTTTCGGGGTCGCCCGCGTCGACCTCGATCAGGTCGCTGGCCTTGATCCGCGCAAAATGCATCTGGTTGGGGTTCATCAGGAACCGCGTGCCGTCTTCGTTGATGGCAAAGCTGAAGTGATTGGCCACCCCCTCGTGCATGTTCAGACGCGCCGTCCAGCGAAAGGCGGCAGCCATGTCCACGCGCTCGGCCCAATGGGTGATGTTTTGTGCGTGCTGGTTCATCGCTGCTCCTTGGATTTGTGTCTGGCGCGGGGTAATGATGGCGCCAACACCACCGCAAAGGAAGATCAAAATGGCATTCAAGCCTGCCAAATGGCCCCGCAAGCTGCGTTCTCAGGAATGGTTCGGGGGGTCGTCGAAGGACGCGATCTATCACCGCTCATGGATGAAGAACCAGGGCCTGCCGGCTGACCTGCTGGATGGCCGGCCTGTCATCGGCATCTGCAACACATGGTCGGAACTCACGCCCTGCAACGCGCACCTGCGCGATCTGGCCGAACGGGTGAAATTCGGCGTCTATGAGGCGGGCGGTTTTCCGGTGGAATTTCCTGTCTTCTCGCCTGCCGAGTCGAGCTTGCGCCCCACCGCGATGATGTTCCGCAACCTTTGCGCGATGGATGTTGAAGAGGCGATCCGTGGCAAATCGATGGATGGTGTCGTTCTGCTGGCCGGCTGTGACAAGACGACGCCTGCCTTGCTAATGGGTGCGGCCTCGGTCGATCTGCCAGCGATTGTGGTCTCTGGCGGGCCGATGCTGAACGGTCATTTCCGTGGCGAGCGTGTTGGCTCTGGCACGCATCTTTGGAAGTTCTCTGAAGCCGTGCGCGCGGGCGAGATGACCGCCGAGGAATTCGTCGAGGCCGAGGCGTCGATGTCCCGCTCCCCTGGCTCCTGCAACACGATGGGGACCGCCAGCACGATGGCATCTATGGCCGAGGCGCTGGGCATGGCCCTGTCAGGCAACGCGGCGATCCCTGCGGTGGACAGCCGCCGCCGTGTCATGGCCCATCTGACAGGCCGCCGCATTGTGCAGATGGTCAAGGATGATCTGAAGCCTTCGGACGTGATGACGAAGGAGGCGTTCGAGAACGCGATCCGCACCAATGCGGCAATCGGCGGCTCGACCAATGCGGTGATCCATCTGCTTGCCATGGCGGGCCGGACAGCGAATGTGGAACTGACCCTTGATGATTGGGACCGTCTGGGCCGCGATGTGCCGACGATCCTGAACCTGATGCCTTCAGGCAAATACCTGATGGAGGAATTCTTCTATGCAGGCGGCCTGCCCGTCGTGATCAAACGTCTGGGCGAGGCGGGGTTGCTGCACAAGGATGCGCTCACCGTGTCCGGCGGGTCGATCTGGGACGAGGTCAAGCATGTGAAGAACTGGAACGAGGACGTCATCCTGCCGGTCGAAAAGGCACTGACCAAGTCGGGCGGCATTGCGGTGCTGCGCGGCAACCTTGCCCCCGGTGGTGCGGTGTTGAAGCCCTCCGCCGCGACGCCGGAATTGATGAAGCACCGTGGCCGTGCTGTCGTTTTCGAGGATATCGACG